>JANWHX010000189.1 GCA_025450235.1 Chitinophagaceae bacterium
CATTCAAAACAGACGCATATTTTATAAGCATCGCTAACAGCAACCAGTTTGGCAACAATTTCACCATTGCACCCAAAGCCAGTCTCAGTGATGGCCTCCTGGATATTGTTATTATTACCGATCAAAACAAACTGAGCCTCCTCTTTCAAACCTTAACGCAGATCACCGGCGGCAAACCCCTGGAAACAGTAGACATAAAGGCAGGTAAAAAAGGAGTGATCTATTTTCAGACCGATAAATTAACGATCCTCAATCCTTCACTGGCCCCATTTCATATTGACGGTGACCCGGCAGAATCCTCGGAAAAGTTCAGGATAGAGATAAAGAAGAAAAGTTTCCGGTTATTGCAGCCATGAACGCGGATGACACGGATTAGAAAGGAACACGGATTACACGGATAAGAAGGATGTATGTCGTAGGAGGAATCTACTCTTAGATGTCTTCCCGCAATTCTGCGGGACAAGCTGTGCCTCCACATGACAATACAAAAGATCCTTTGTCTTTACGATCCAGTAGGACCCTTTGGCATTAATCTATTTAATCCGCGTTATCCGTGTTCAAGGTTCCGGTTGTTTCAGCCATGAATGAGAAGGGAACACTGATAACACGGAGGATATCCGTGAAAATCTATTTAATCCCCGTCATCCGTGATCCGTAGAGGAGCTCAAGCGTTCGTTCAAAACTTTTTGTGTTGGAAAATGATTTGATCGAATGTACCACATCTTTTCTTTCCCTTTTACTTAAATGAAAATTCAGAGTGGCTTTGTTCTCGTCTTTATCGGCAGCATACTCAAACAAGACTTTATTAATTGTCCTGTTATGCTTGGTATAATAACTCAACATATCATCCTGGAAATATTCCATCATCTTAAACCAGTTATGTTGTAGCAGTAAAAATGGTTTGGTAACATGGTCGCTGATATCGTCAGATAAATAAGGTGAATCCCAGCCACCCGGGCTCCGGTCACGTATCTGCATGATTAATACCCCCCTGGTATTTGCGGCAATCCACTCTTCAAAGGCCTCAAGGAAACGTAACGTTGTCTCTTCCCCGTAATTATCCCGCAGGCCTGCATCCATTACATCTATTACCGGGTTACTCGGTAGCCATACATTGGGTAATACAATTGGAAAGGTTGCATTCATTCGCAGGGCGGTCAATAACCGAAGATTATAAGGGTCCTGGTTCTTGAAAAAGGCAGCAAAGTCGATCGCATCAGGGTCCATGAAGGGCATCTTCGTGGTATCCTGCCAACCCTGCATCATAAAACTTACCGGCTGTGTACTGATGATCATTTTGCGGCTGTCTCTTGTCACCACAGAATTAAAGAACATCAAAGGAATGTTGGCTGCCTTCTCATCTTCCGCATAGTCACCCACATGTTTATCCAGAAATCCTTTTGTATTGAGGTTCAGCTTTTCTTCAAATGCATATCCCCTGTCTTTTACATAGACATACTTCCCGATCTTAAATTTTTGCGCAGGGGCGATAAGATCTCTCGCCACAAAAGAGGAAAATAAAGGATTCAAAAGATCGCTTGAAATATCATCGATATATTCGGGATCCTGCAAACGAATATCCTTACCTTTTTGTTTTTGTAAATAGAGTTCCCTGAAATAAGAAGCACCGATCATACCCCCTGATGCACCGTTGATGAGGAATATCTTTTTCATGATATCTCCCTGCGTGATACTGTCAAGATGCTGCAACACACTCATTGTAAATGTAGCGCTGCGATGGCCACCACCGCTCGTATTTACAACTACCAATAATGGTTTGGAACTATCCTGTTTCGCCTTCCATCTTTCAAGTACGGCGATCATGTTTCGCTTGTCGGCTTCCGTTTTTTCCGGTGTACATAATGCCATTAAACCTTCCCTGGTATAAGGTGGCCGTTCGTTCCTGTTGCCATAATTGAGGCCATATGCCTTATTACGTGGATCTATCCAATCTACCTGGTATAGAAAATTCAGGGTTATGATCAATAAAATAAGATAGGGAATGCTCCAGCTTTGTAAAAAATAAGAAAAGGCGCCGGCCACTCCAATGAGGATAGAAAAGAAAATCGTAATACTGGCGGCAGCCGGTATCTGGAATGAGGGCCGCTCAAGAAAAAAACCAATACTTACCAACAGCAGGAAAGCAGCAAAGACACAAACTATCGCTGCGAAATGGTGACGCTTGAACAACGAATCAATGAATTCACCGGTATAATGCTGCACATTGCGGGTTCGGCGCAGGCGAAGCGGTGATTCAAAATACCAGTCGGCTTTAATCAGGCTCTCCCCGTCATACACTTCCCTGGGCGGCCGTAAATGAGTAATATATTCTTTTGGCTCGTTGATCACCGGCATCATTTGGCGGAGGATAGAGCGATCAGCACGGAAAAAATAGATGAACGAGATAGCCAAAATAAAAGTCAACCCGCTTAAAAAACCACCTGCGAGGAACATAAAATCTGTAGTAGTGATAAGTTCCTTATAATGATCAAAGCGGTAAGCATGGATAAAATAAAAGATCAGGAAGATGATGGGTATGATCGCATTGTTGATGCAATATTTAAGAAAGGGATTGGTGGTGGCGGCCAAAAACCGGAAATGCTTGCTGAATAAAATAAAACTGCTGATGTTCCAGCTCATGATAAACATACCAAGGGATATACCGACAATGGCAGAGCTGATGGCATTTACATCGCCCAGGTATTCCGGGGCAAGATAAAGGGCATCCGCGCCGAATGTTTTCATAAAAGAACCACTTACCGTGCTGAACAGGACAAGCCAGAAAAGCAGGAGCACCTGGTATTTTCTGAAATGCAGAAACAGAAGCTGTATAGGAAAAGAATGATAAAATCCGTTTAGCCAGGCTTTCATGAACAAGGTAACTGGTAATGAATAAAATTACTATTTAATCGCTGGAATGTCAACAACAACTATTGATAAACGCTTTTGTCAGCTCTTGTAATATATAACATAAAGAACAATGCCGATAAAAGCAACATGGCGATAAATTGATGGGCAACAGCCAGCCAAAGAAATTTGCCCGGGTTTATTGAGTTAAGAACCGTAAGAACGCCAAGAATACCCTGAACTAAAACAATGATTAATGGTATCCATCTTGTTTTTTTAAAGAGTTGCGATCCTTGTACCCTGTACGCTTTCCACGTCCATAGTATTATTAACGCTGTAATAAGATAAGCCAGGTTGCGATGAATAAAATGGATCATTAACGGATGATCAAATAAAAAGCTAATGCCGCTGAAGTAATGATCCGCGTAAGAATGCAGGTTTTGAGGCCACCAGACGCCATTGATGGCTGGCCAGGTAGGCGCAGCAGTCGCTACTTTCAATCCTGCCATGAAAGCTCCATAGATCAGTTGTATTACCAATAAAGCAATAACCCAACCGGTAAATCGTCGCAATGACCGGTTTATTGTTAATTGATGAGCAGGTACCAATAATTGCAAAGCAAACCACAATGCATAACAAAGCAGCCCTAAAGCAAAAACAAAATGTATCGCCAGCTTATAATGACTTACATATACTAATTGAGATCCTTCCAGCCCGCTTTGTACCATTATCCAGCCAACGAGGCCCTGTAAAACACCGAGTAAAAAGAGAATAAGCAACGGTTTTACCATTTCCTTTTTAAATCTTTTCTGAAAAAGAAATATTATGAAAGGAATAATAAAGGCCACACCGATCAATCTTGCCCAAAGTCGATGAAACCATTCCCAGAAAAAAATGAATTTAAAATCAGAGAGGGTGAAATCTGAGTTCAGGTATTTATATTGTGCTATTTGCTTATACTTTTCGAAAGCGGTGTTCCAATCCTGTTCATTCATCGGCGGCAAAGCCCCCATGATAGGTTTCCATTCGGTAATGGAAAGACCGGAGCCCGTCAATCTTGTAATGCCACCGAGTAAAACCTGTATGATAAGCATGAAAATACCTATGAGCAACCATATCGCTACAGGTCTTGAAGAACGTTTTGGCTGAAGATCACTTGTCATGGCGGCGCAAAGTTAACCGCATGTGGGCAAAATAATTTTTGTGCAACTATTTTTCTGAAGATATTGCACCATGCTTCAGTCGTATTACCAGGACCAATTCACTGAAGCCGGATGTGATGAAGCCGGTCGTGGTTGTTATGCAGGGCCTGTATTTGCGGCAGCGGTTATACTCCCAAGAGATTTTTATCACCCTGATTTAAATGACAGCAAACAAGTTACTCCTGAGAAGAGAAAGGAATTGAAGTATTTCATAAAGGACAACGCCATAGCGTATGCAGTTGCCATGGTGGATAATGACGAGATTGACCAGATCAATATCCTTCGTGCCTCTTTTAAAGCCATGCATATGGCCCTGGATAAATTGAGAAAGCGTCCTTCTTTCCTTTTAATAGATGGGAATCGTTTCTCACCGTATAAGAAACTGAACCACCAGTGCATCATTCAAGGCGATGCAATCTATGCAAGTATTGCTGCCGCTAGTATATTGGCGAAAACACACCGGGATTCTTACATGCAGCAATTGCACAAAGAGTTTCCACACTATAACTGGAGACAAAACAAAGGATATGGCACGGAGGAACATCGCAATGCCATAGAAAAACACGGTCTCTGCAAATATCACCGCAGAAGTTTTAATATTAATTCTCAGCAGATAAGCATGTTTGAGGATGATACACCTTCCCTTATTGAAGACCAGCTTTCCGTTGATACTGAAGCATTATAGCCTGCTAATTTATCTCGTATCGTATAATCCCGTGTTGTTAAAGTTTTCTTGCCGGGTTAAACCTGCCTGATCATTTCCCGTCTTACTACCCAACTACTTTATAACAAAAAAATTAAGCCATGAAAAAATTATTCGTACTCGGAGTTATACTAACTCTATTAGCCGCTTCCGCCTCAGCACAACGCGGTGTTGACCGTATCAGTCATCAGCGCATTGAAAGAGGTGTTGACAATGGGAAACTTACCCGTCCTGAAAGATTTCGTTTACAGAAAAATGAACGTCGTTACAGGATCGAAAAACGCAGAGTTTTTCGCGATGGAAGACAAACGCCCCGGGAAAGAAGAAAACTTAATAAGGTGAGGCGTCATGAGCGTCGTGAAATCTTCCGTCTTAAACACAATGGCCGCAGACGGTCGTTATAATCATCCGTTAGTCCGATATATAGAAAGAATCAGCAGTGGAAGACTACAAAGCATCACTATAAAGTGGTGCTTTTTTTATGAGTTTATGCTAACATTAAATAATTAGAACCATTACTCATGAAGCCACCCCGTCATAGCCCATGGCTTAAACCACGGGCCATGGAGGAAACGATATCGCTTAACCGTTTTAACGGTTTTGCTGATGTTATATAGTCACTCATTCCATTCCCCGGCCCCGGCCCTTATCAGCTTATACTCACGACCTGTGCAATCAACGATGGTGGAAGGAACAGTACCGCCAATACCTCCATCAATCACCACATCCACATCATTCATAAAATTTTCATGCATGATCTCAGGATCGGTGTAGTCTTCAATCATTTCTCCGGGTAACGAAGCGCTGAGAATCGGCCGGCCCAGTTCCGTCACGATAGCTTTTGCTATTATATTATCCGGTATACGTAACCCAATTGTGTATTTGTTGCTTTGTATTATTTTAGGAACCATTTTGCTTGCGGGCAAAATAAATGTATAAGGTCCCGGCAAATATTCTTTCAGCAAGCGATATGTAGAATTGGGAAGCTGTTTGGCGTAATCGCTCAGGTGGCTAAGATTTGAACAAACAAATGAAAGCTGCGCTTTTCTTGGATCCACTTTTTTTATCCTGCATATTCTTTCAATGGCTTTTTGCTGAAAGATGTCGCAACCAAGTCCGTAGATCGTGTCAGTCGGATAAATGATCACCCCGCCCTTCAGGATAATGTCCACGACCGTTTTTATATGGCGTGGCTGGGGATCTTCGGGATGAATGCGGAGTAACATTTTGGTATTATTGTCAATCAAAAAAGCCTCTGAAAAACGGAGGCTTTAACTAAGGTATTATTAATTGAATAATTATGCGATTGTCCAAACTTCATTCCCTTTAAGCAACTTATCCAGGTCGGCTGCTTTCCTTGTTTTGGCATCTTCTATCTGCAACGACATTATTTCTTCATAACAAGGTCTTTCCGTTTGATAAAACACGCCAAACGGCCTTGGTAAATGGCCCTCTATTTTCGGATCATCAAATATCCTGACCAATATCTGCGCTTTATAAATATCTTTTTCGTCGTGTATCCACAGATCATTTACAGAATGACCTTCATTAAGATTTACAATACGTGGTGTAAACCCATCCAGTTTTATTCCTTTATCATTTGCGGCGCCAAATGTCAATGGCTTACCCTGCTCCAGGAATAAAGTTTCCTGTGGCTTCGATGCTTTTTCGGTAAATACCTCAAATGCCCCATCATTAAATATATTGCAGTTCTGATAGATCTCCAGGAATGAAGCGCCTTTATGCTGGTTGGTTCGAAGCAGCATTGCCTGCATGTGCTTGGGATCACGGTCCATTGTCCTTGCGGCAAACGTCGCATCGGCACCAAGAGCCAGCGCCAAAGGATTAAACGGATGATCGATACTTCCATAAGGAGTAGACTTCGTTACTTTGTTTACTTCTGAAGTGGGAGAGTATTGTCCTTTGGTCAAACCATAGATCTGGTTATTGAACAATAAAATATTTACGTCAAAATTGCGTCGCAGCAAATGGATCGTATGATTGCCTCCTATGCTTAAGCCATCACCATCACCCGTCACTATCCATACACTCAGATCCGGTCGTGAAGCCTTCAACCCTGACGCAATAGCTGTAGCGCGGCCATGAATTGAATGCATTCCATATGTATTCATGTAATAAGGAAACCTGCTGCTGCACCCGATACCGGATACAATCACGATATTTTCCCGCGGAATACCCAGAGTTGGCATTACCTTTTGCACTTGTGCTAATATAGAATAGTCACCGCACCCCGGGCACCAACGCACTTCCTGGTCGGTCGCAAAATCTTTGGCTGTTAATTGAATTGTGGCTGTGTCTGACATATGAAAAATTGGTTACAAATTTACAAAACGCTGGTATATGAATATCGCAATTTTATACAAGAAAATTGCCTTTCAGGCTATCTTAATCCGGCGATTTAACAACTTAGGGCCCGATTAAAAGTATTTTGTCAACAATAAGCCGCTAATCGTCAGGTAGACTCGTCAGATATGGGCATAGTTTGTATTTTGAACAGGTAAATCCAGGTATATGGTCCGAAAACAACAATTTATCGCTTTTGGGTTTATCATCTCATTCGTTGCCCTTGGTGTAGCTGCTATGCGGATGCCCCAAAATCAACCCCGCAATCTTAAAGTCTTGCCGCAGGATATCAGCGATAAGGCACTTGATAGCTTTATGCATTCTTATAATAAAGCACTGGGAGTGAAGTGTGATTTTTGTCATGTTGCCATCAATAATATGCCTGATAGTTTAAATTATGCCTCCGATGTAAACCCCAAGAAAGAGCAAGCCAGGAAAATGATGAGACTTACCATACAGCTCAATAAAGAGTACTTTTATTTTGATAGTACAAAGCGACCTGAATATCTTAACGTGGTTGTATGTATTACCTGTCACCGCGGTGATCCTATGCCGGCAGATCTTAAATGATTATTGTCGCATACTTTTCAACCAATCCTTGATACCGGATACAATCTTTGCCGCCACCTGTTTTTGAAAACCTGGATCAAGTATTCGTTTTTCATCTTCTTTGTTACTCATAAACGCAACTTCAACGAGACAATTTGGATAATCTGTCGGTCCGCTTAAGCCAAAATTAAAATTGCCCACGTTGCCATATTCTGCCAGTCCCAACTCAAGCATCCTTTTCAAAATAAATTGAGTAAGAGGCCGAAAACCAATATACCGGTAATAAGTGCTTGTTCCTTTTACTGTGTCGTAGTCAGCAGAATTGAGATGAAGACTGATTAAAATATCCGGCTGCTGCTCCCTGAGCATCAATACTCTTTCGGGCATACTTAAGGCAGTATCTTTTTCCCTTGTCATGAATACGGTGGCCTTTTCTTCCAGTAAAGCCTTTTCGAGCTCTTTGGCAAAAAGAAGCGTATGCGTTTTTTCAAGACAGCGACAGGTGGCCCCTCCTGTTCCTTTGTTGTCGCCCCCGTGACCCGCATCAATGGCAACCTTTATTTTTTCAAGCTCCAGTACCGGTGGTTGTTGCTTTACGCGGATCACTAATTTTTTTTCTTCGTAATAAATGCTGTATCCCCAGTGCTGCCCGTGATTCAACTCTATATAGACCCTGAATACATCATCTTCTATTTGTTCATACCAGGTATTCTTAATTTCTTTTGTTGTTGATAGCTGGGTTATCCAGTTTGTGTTACTGGTTGCTCCGAAAATATCGACAATAATTCTTGAAGGATTGATCTGCTGGATGCTGCGGTAAGGTAATTGTTCATCGAGACTGATCTTTATATAATCATAATTATCCTCTCCATAAACTTTCCAGGAACCGGTTAAATAATATGGCTGAATTCTTAAAGAACTGTCAGCCTTAAAATTCCGTTTTGGCAACCAGCCAAAATGATTTTTTGACAATTGAACTTTATAATCATTCTGTATGCTATCTACCACCTTCATCATTACCAGCGTGTCGAGGAATGTCATCTTTGCTCCACCCAGCCGATCATCACCAAGACCATATTCCAGGTGGGGTAATGTATCAGTAGTTCTTCCCATCAAAAAATTGTCGTTGGGAGACTGAGCGCAGCTCTGCAGAGTATAAATAATGCTCGTTAAACAGAGTAATCGTATCATAACAGCAAGATACCATAAAAACACTTGAGCCGGTTTTCAGTAGAATTACGTTCGTACTCATCGCTTTTACTGAATTTTCATATAATGAGCTAAGAGTAAGCACTATGTATCCTCTATAAGCGTTAAATTTGAGGGATGTTTCCGGAAAGTGCAAACGGTTGTGTTGGATCCTTATCCTAAAGAAAATTAATCCTTATGAACTGGTTTGATGTGGTGGGCATGATCTCTACTGTTTCGCTGTTTCTGCCCATCCTTTTTATAGTCACCTTTCGCCTGGCATGGTATAAAAGTTTCCCGGCTTTGCTCGTTTATTATACCATAACTTTTGGCTTCAACCTGCTTTCCATTGATTTTTTTAAAGCTGATAAGAATTTTATTTACTACTACGGTGTTGCCAATAACCTGCTGGATGCGCCACTAATGTTGTCGTTCATGACCTATTTCAGCAAAACTGCTTTGTTCAGGAAAAAAATGAAGATGGTCATTCCGGTTTTTCTTTTATTCGAGCTAATTGTGATCGCGATATATGGTTTTAATATCGGGGCGGCGATTATCGTTCTTGGACCCGGACTACTTTTAGTTCTTGGTTTTTCATTGTTGTTCTTTATTCACCAGGCCAAAATCACGATCGTTCATCAAAAAGCAGCGGGTAAAGCGCTTATTGTAGCCTCTTTACTTTTTGCATATGGCGGATACTCGTTCGTTTATGTTGTTTATTATCTTTTAAAGACACCATATAAAACTGATACTTTTCTTGTCTACTATCTTATCAGCATTATTTCCTCGGTGTTGATCGCCATCGGGATAATGTATGAACGAAAAAGAGTCAGGGAATTAATGGAGCTCCAAACCGCACGGAAAGAACTTAAAGTCATTTACGGAAGGGCAGAAGTCAAAAAAACGGCTCTTTCAAAGAAAGAGCCGCGTTTCAAACACCTGTAAGACTTTATTAAAAGCAATATTTTCCCTCGTTTATCATTTTATCAGCGATTCCCCTTCTTGCGTCTTTGTTATTAAAAGAGTCGGCTTTGGTAAACCGTTTTAATCCCATCAATATCATTCTTTGTTCATCTCCTTCTGCAAATGAATTGATCGCATCCTTTCCGGATTTATTTACTTTGTCTGCCGCATCATACAGATAAGTACGCATTATATTCAAATGATGCTGGCTGGCGGCTTCTCCCTGCTGATCCACGATCTTCATTACCCGCAACAAAACACTCTCTGCATTGAAAGTTTCAATAGACATATCAGCCAGGTTCATTAATATCTCCTGTTCGTTTTCAATTTTCGCCATCAACTTTTGAACGGCAGCACCTGCGGCTAACAAAATCGCTTTCTTCAGGTTGGCGACGAGTTTCTTTTCTTTTGCAAACGGCGTTTCGTCTTCCGCTCCAAAATCAGGAATACTCATTAATTCTTTTGAAACATCCATGGCGGGTCCCATGAGGTTGAGTCGCCCCTGCATAGCCCTTTTTAAAGTCATATCGAGCGTCAGCAGGCGATTAATCTCGTTCGTGCCTTCATAGATCCTGTTGATTCGACTGTCGCGGTAGGCTCTTGAAATGTTATACTCGGCGCTGAAACCATTACCGCCATGAATTTGCACTCCTTCATCCACCACAAAATCCAATACTTCGCTGCCATATACTTTCAGCATCGCGCATTCGATGGCGTATTCTTCCGCAGCTCCCAGTAATGCTTCATTGAACGGTTTTCCCGATGATAATAATTCTTTCTCTTTTTCATCTATCCAGCTGGCAGTGCGATATAATGCAGATTCACCAACAAATATCTTGATTGCCATTTCCGCCAGCTTATGTTTGATAGCACCGAAATTGGCAATCGGCTGTTTAAATTGTTCCCTCGTCTTCGCATATTCTATACTGGTGTTCAATGCCCGGCGTGCACCGCCCACTGCTGCTGCACATAATTTTAAGCGACCGATATTAAGGATATTAAAAGCGATCTTATGTCCCTTGCCAACTTCACCCAACAAATTTTCTACGGGCACTTTTGCATCCTGGAAATATAGTTGAACAGTAGACGAACCTTTGATACCCATTTTATGTTCCTCGGGGCCCTGCGTGAATCCTTCCGTTCCTCTTTCTACAATAAAGCCGGTAAATTTATCACCATCGACTTTCGCAAATACAGTATATATCTGGGCGAAACCACCATTCGTGATCCAGCATTTCTGTCCATTCAACAAATAATATTTGCCATCCGCACTGAGCTTCGCGGTTGTTTTTGCACCGAGCGCATCACTTCCGCTATTAGGTTCCGTTAATCCATAAGCCCCTGCCCACTCACCTGTAATGAGTTTGGGAATATATTTTTGTTTTTGTTCGGGTGTGCCGAAGTATAAAATCGGTAGCGTACCAATACCCGTATGAGCCGCAATGGCTACGGAAAAAGAATGACCCGCACCAAGGTATTCATTCACAATAGTTGCAGTTATAAAATCTTTTCCAAGCCCTCCATATTCTTCCGGGAAAGCGACAGACAATAGTCCCTGTTCACCTGCTTTTGTAAGTAATGATTTCATCAATCCCGCTTCGAGATTATCAATTCGATCCAGTATCGGATAAACTTCGGCATCCAAAAATTGATCACACATATCCCGGATCATCCGTTGCTCTTCAGTAAAGCTTTCTGAAGTATAGGTTTCAAACGGCGAAGATTCTTTTACCAGCCATTCACCGCCTTTAAGTACTGCTTTGTTTTGTGTTGTAGCGCTCATGTTAAAGGTTTAA
>JANWHX010000190.1 GCA_025450235.1 Chitinophagaceae bacterium
CTTGTTTTTTGTCCCCAGATCTTTGCATTTGCATTGACAAAACCGGGAGCCCTTACCGGGTTATACTGCCAGGTCCTTCCTTCATCTTTGCTAATGCTAGTCAAAGCAGATTTCCATAATCCCACTACATTGCCATTTGGTAAATGATAATAATTAAATGCCTTAAAATCTTTTTGCAACGGGATCAGGGGGTCATTTCTATCCCCTTCTTCAACTGTCTGCATCATTAATAATGGAGTGGCCAAAATTTCATCGCCCGCCGCGATCAATTCTTTATCCCCCGATGATTTATAAAAGGGGTATGATGTATTTTTTTCGCTGAATGAATGATTATATCTCAAAAAATAAACAGGGCCAAATGCACCATCGGCTTTTATTTCCCGAATTACCCTTCCAATTCCATTGCCATCATTTGGGTCGTCACCTTTTGCCAATGCAATGCCATAGTAGGCCAGGGCAAAAAGCTTTTTTGATTTCGAAGTATAAAACCCGATACGCTGATGCATCACAGCATAGCTGTTTTTAGCCGTATCTTTTCCTCCTTCTTTTACAAAACCATCGGGGATCTTATATGGAGGAAAAATGATAACCGGATCTGACCAGCTGTAGCCATCCTTTGAAGTTTGTAATAACGTTTGACCCGGTGCAATATGTTCACCAACAGGGTTACTCAAATATTCAAGATAAAAAGTATTGTTCCAGTAAGCCAGCATGGGGGCATGGTTGTAGGTCCATGAAGTAATATTATTATTATCAGCGCGATTGGCCCGCATAGTTTGAATATTGTGTACACCGACAACGGGTGATAACTGACCATGATGATAATCTACATTGGATAATGTATTACCAATGTACCGCACGGTATCCTGTGAATGCAACCAAAGGACATTCAGGAGGAAAAATAATATTGAACAATTTCTCTTCATATTAGAATCATCAACGGATCCTTCGCGAATAAATAGCCAAAGGTTTATATACTTTCAGCAACTGATCCAACTGCTTTTTTTTCACTTTCAGAATCGTTCCGTGTTTATGTCCCAAAGGCACCCTTATCTTTCCCGTTGCGTTTTCAAAGTGCATAAAATCCCTTGTGGACGATGCTTCATATGTTTTTTTCCGGTATGAATCATAATAGATCAGCCATTCTTTCTTCACCTTCACCACCGAAGGTCCTTCAGTAAACGTATCTGTAAAGGGTTTGGAAATGTTCTTCCATGGGCCCAATGGGTTTGTGGCAAATGCGACTTTGATATTTCTTTCAGGTCTTGTATTATCCTTCAATACCAATATATAATCATCCTTAGCTCTCTTAACGATCACCGCGTCGATGACACTAAAGCCCGGATCAAGAAATAACCCGGTTTCTTCAAAATCCTTAAAATTTTTTGTAGTCGAATAATACATACGGTGATTATTACTATCCTCTTCAATTCCTCTTTCGAACCTTCCGGGGATACAGCTTGCCCAGATAATGATATATCGTTTTTGATCATCATCATAAAATATTTCGGGTGCCCAAACATTTACGGTTGTTGGCTCATGAGTCATCAAAGGGATCAGCTTTTCATCACTCCAATGAATAAGATCCTTTGACGAAGCATAACCAAAACCTTTATCCCCTCGCCAGCTGCTGGTCCACACCAAATGAAATGAACCGTCGGGGCCCTGCACCATTGACGGATCCCGCATCACTTTCTGGTTGCCCACCTTCGGTTGTAACAGCACTGTGTCCAGGTCACTCCAATGATAACCGTCATAGCTGTACAACATCCGCAAGCCCTTATCAGCGGGCTCATGAAATGATGTAAACAAGTATGCCTTGTTTGAGCAGGACACAAACAACATTGAAAACAATAGTATCGTCAAACTTACTTTTAGCATTTTATCTTTCAAGTATCAATACCCAGTCATTGCCATCCATTTTTTCACCGGGAGGATCAAATGTTGCAGTCACCGTGTTCCGGTATTCCGATATCCGGGTCGTCTGTCCATCTGAGGGTCTGAACCACCACCCTCGTTTAGGAACAAAATTCATTTTATTTATCGCTACGTTAAACGGGCTTGAATTATAGCTGTAAAACATCGCGTAATTCTTTCCCCTGGTAGCGAACACCCTTTCATACCTGTCACCATTATCTATGACTAAGCCCTGGTCAGGCACTCTGTCGAAGTAGCTTTTTCCCAGTATGAGCTTTTTTAAATGTTGCATTTGTCCTGCACCTGGTGCATTGACCGTCTCTTTCCAATTCTGATTTACACCAAAGCTTCCGCCGCTCTCGCCCAGCGTATAAAACTGCATAATGGCATTTTCACCATAGGTAAACCCTGCGGCGCCGGCGAACACACTCCAAAAGGCATAGCGTCTGAGGTCCGCGTCGGTCCATCTTGTTTCCAGGCTATCATGCAAGCCATGTGGAATATTTTCGTACGAAGGTTCCCCATCTAATGTTGGCTTTATTGGTTTCATCCTATAGTCAACGTCGACAAACTTCCAGTTATCCTCACCATAATGATGCTTCTCCTTCGAACTTGTATCCTGTGCATAATCTTTATGACCACTTTGGAACATGTTAAAATCCAGCCAGGACTCCTGGTGAAACCAGTCTGACGACGAATATCTTCCCCTGGGATGAAAGGTCATCAGGTGTTTGTTATCATGTTTCTTAATGGTTTTCGCAATTGTCTGCCAAACGGCTGTTCCTTCGTTCCCCGGAATATCTCCGCCATCGATCCAGATAATATTGTTTTTGTTTTTAAATCGCAGAGCCAAAAATTTTGCATACGCTTCTGCGTTGCTAAGATTTACTTTCCCGCTTTTTACATTACTGCCCCAGACCGCAACCAACGCAATATAGATCCCGCGTTTGCCGGCCTCATCGATAATAAACTCAACATGATCCCAATAATCGTAGGCCGCAGTATCATTAAAATTGTTTCCCGGTGTAACATTAGCCATTGACACATCTGCATTCTTCAGTGCATAATCCCCATATGCATTTTTGTTTTTTACATCATGGAGCACCATAACCTGTATCACGTTAAAGCCCTGCTCCCTTCTTGTATCAAGATATTTGATCGCGTCTTCACGATTACATTTGACAAATAAAAGCCAACCGGTATCACCCAACCAGAAAAAAGGCTTGCCATCCGCGGTTTGAAAGAACCTTTTGTTCGAAGAAATCTTAAGCAATGGCAATTGTGCTTCCGCTTTTATAACAAATATGATCAATATCGTCAGAAATAAACTTTTCACCTCTTCTGCAGTTTTTTTGTTTCAATATTGTAGACAATACTATTTTTTCCATCGCTCAGGACAAATTCGTTCTTATCCGGAGAAGAGACAGGTTTCATTTTGAAAACATCCTTTAATAAGTCTTTATCAATATTATTTGGCAATACGGCCAGACTTCCGCCAGCCATCAATACTGCCATGCCAAATTCCGGGTAACTGTCACCCGAATAAATAACCGCTTTGTTTGGAAATTTATTCCTGTACTCCTTTACCGCCCGATAAACCTGTTCAAAGCTTGTCTTCTTTGGTTTTAATAACCTCGCATGCTGACGAGGAGCAAGGCTTTGTCCTCCTTTTGGTTCATAAGTCGTTCCATCGGCCTGGTAGTGCCAATACCGGATATCGATCAAATCAACGACGGCTGCATATGCGGGGTTATTCAAAATTGCATCCTGTACATCTTTAGTTACACTTAACCCGATGATGGGATGCTTTCCCGTTTCTTTCTCCCATTCTTTGATCACGTCCAGCCAGAATTTTACAAAATGAGTTGGCCCGGTAAATTCTTCGCCGATTAGCTGTATTACGCCGCTATTGTCTTTAAAATTATTCAGACACTGGCGGATATACTTCTTATGCAATTCCCGCCGTACAGGATTAGTTAAATCATAAAACTGTTCCGCATAAAATATTCGTTTATCGCCGGCATAATTTACCGGTTCAACAAAACCGGTCTTGTTAATATTATTAGCTGTTCTCCAGGGAAAATCCGCATAATGCGCCCCGGCTTCAATGATGTTGTGCTGAAAATAGTTTTGATAAATCAGCAATAAACCTTTTTGATCAGCGAGATCAGCGAATTGCTTTAGCCGGCTCCAGTAAAACAAATTGTACTTCGTTAAATCATATTTACTCAATCCATCCCACGCAGTGTCCTTCCCGCTTCTTGCAAATGGTAATTCATAGAACGGCGGCCATACCTCTCCATCCATTCTCCTTATTCTTTCATGATCATCTCTTCTCCGGTCGTACCAAAGGCCATAATTATGTTCGATAGCAATTGTATTTGTTGCCTTCATTTCATCCGTCGCTTCATCCAGGTCATCTGTTAAACCCTTACCAGTCCGGCCCGGTACAAAACGTGTAATATGCATCTTTGCATTCGCCAGGTCTTTCCCTTGTACACCGCTACTCCACCAGGGAACTTGTTGCCGCATTCCGAATAAGATTTCATCACCTCTAAGGAGCCAGCCGTTTTTTATAACAAGAGGCCCTGCCCCCCTACCCCCCGAAGGGGGGTTCTGGGACTCCGCAAGAGGAAGAGCGGCCCCCCTGCCCCCCGAACGGGGGTTCTTGGACTCCGCAATTTGCAAGAGTCTTTTATATTCATTGCCGGACAAGGCTTTTTCTTTTTCATAGCTAGTTGAAATCGGATTTCGCAGAGATGCCTCTTCGATCCATTGTTTTAATTGCATTCTTGGTTTGGATGCTTCTTTTGTTAGCTCCAATGCTGTTTCAACTGATGGACTGCTTGATGCTTCGCTCGGTACAAACAAGATCTGTGCTTGTTGATCAACATTCTTACCAAGTCTTTCTTTCAATTGTTCGTAAAATAAACTTCGCGGGGTAATAGTATTGTTTGATTCAGCCCAGTAACCATCTCCTGCAAACTGGCTCCAGGAGCCGAATGCCCAGTTTTGTGCGGTGGGAGGTTGGTAGCAATCAATTCTTGCAGCCGAACAATTCCAGAATACACTATTGGCAGCCGCCCATCCCGCACCGTTTGCATCTTGTCCCCGGTTACCAAAACGTAAAGCATTACCATCGATATTTATTACATCAAATAAAATACCTGATGCCCAGCTATCAATCGCCCCGCTGAAAGCAGCGGGCAGGTGAGATTCACATTGTACAAAGGCATTAGGTCCCGGGGCACAATATCCCACAGCAAAATCATGATAGCCGTATTCTGCATAGCATCGCTGAAACAACGTCTGCTGACCTGTCGTAAGAAATGTATAGCGTCTCTGTCCGCCAATCTCCGAAACAGGATGCAATGATTTACAATCTTCAACTGTAACACGTTTTGAAGTCTCCAATACGCTTACAGCTGATCCGGCAAAATTTTCAAATGTGATTTGCCGCACCCAGGCGTCTTCGGCATTTTCGATATTGATACCGTTCCAGCGATGGTCCTCATCTTTCAAATTATTCTTATCAAATGAAGAAACGCAACGCAGGTTCTCGACGCCACAATTATTTATTCTTCCATTCCAATTATAAAAATAAATGGACGCACCGCCATAGGTTGAATCCAATGCGGTAGTTATAGGTGCATCGATAGTTATCGTGTTTCCATCTATCCGTGTGATAGTTCTGTCAAAATATCCGTCCCTGTCACCGGCCTTCCATCCTAATGCAGAAATGCCTCCACCAAAATGATCCGTACCTAATGTATTAATCCAATTGGCCGTTGATGGGCGACGAATAATAATCTTCATGGAATGTTCCTTAAATGCAATGGCGCTATCAACATGAAAACTCATTGCATTTACCGGTACGTAAGCATCCTTGATTTTCATGCCGCTGAAGCCTTTTGACCAATCAGCCTTTTTGCCAATGATGTTGATTAATGTCAACCTTTCTTTTCCTGCACCGATCAATATCGTTCCCTTCTCATCCATACCGCTTCCACGAAGTACTACACCCGAAGCCGTAATCTTTAGTTGTCCAAGTATCTCATAGTTGCCTTTTTGCAATAACACCGCACCGCGAAAACCATCTGCGTCAAGAGGCAAACCGGAAACATAATCTAAAGCTGATTGGATGCGAACAGTGGCATCACCTTTTGCCACTGGTACGACTACTTTGACAGATACGCCTGGTATAGGCTTTTCAGAAGCCATATATCCGCAATAAGAAAAATCGGGAATGCGATTGCCCAGAGGATCCGGTGCATACATGAGCTTGCCCTTTTCAAATAAAAGAGGAGGCAATGGCTTTGCCTCCTTCTGTGCCTGCATTTCAAACGAGTTAGTAAGTACGATGAGACATGCAGTAACTGCATGAAGTATAGTATTCCTGTTACATAGTTTTCCTGCTGATATTAAAGCCTTCAAAACAGTTTTTTTTATTGCCCACTGAATACATTATAAATCTACCGTTATTTTCTTTTTAGACCTCACCCGTCCGGGGGCATGACAAAGTGCACTTTTTTTGTATGTTTCGCACAGAGAAAAAGGAGAGAAAGAGAAATGCTTCTCATTTTTCTGCCAATACCTCCTTTTCTCTTTATTCTCTGAGCGATGTTCTTTTCATGTTTCTAAAACCCCTTTACTGGTTTTACATTCGCTTCTGACACTACACTGTTCAGGTAATTTTCAATATTGCAGTACCCATTGCCATTCATTTTGCCTGCATCGGACGGATCTTTCGGATTCAATTTGTTTTTTACTTCCCAATCATCAGGCATACCATCTGTGTCAGTGTCTTTATAGGCTGATCCTTTATACTCAGGATAACCACCCACCTGGCTTATATCGGTTATAATTCCTATTTTATAACTATCCAACGCGGCACGACGGTGCTTGAACTGAGTTGTCGGGGCAACCACATCCGGTGAAACGGTTATTTTACCTGTACGTACCTGTTCGGTAATTCTTCTATCAACAGCATCTCTTTTGGGTAGTGTCGCTCCTGCATTTGCCAATACATAATCCTTTGCCTGTTCTGCCGGCATGATACTGAGCGCTGGCATCGGCAATGGCTTGGTCCATTTCATATAATCGGTATACTTACCGGCATTCCCCAATTCTTCTATCTGCACTCCACCATTCCAGTTATCTTTTGTTACCTCGGGATAGCCTTCCATAATATTTCCATTCACATAACATCTTCCATATACATGATGATCGAGTTTGCTGCGTCCGCTCTCCGGTTTCAGAATACGATGTCCGACATTGGAATTCTTTGGAGTAGCAGGACCGGGTTTGAAATAGTTATTAATAATATTATACTGTGCCCGGTAATCACCACCATCAACGGTACGATGGACCCAGTTGAACACCACATTGTTTACGAAATTAAAAACACCATGCCAGCCGATAGATGGATTGCGGCCGGTATTATTAGCCCAAAGATTGCGCATGAAAGCACAATTCTCGCCCCCAAGCGTACTTCCGAATGAATGGTTCCAGGTATCCAGTGCTTCGCCGAAAATGGAATTCTGAATTGTGATATTAACAGTACCAAGTTTCTCTTCTGTTGTTTTGCCGGTACTGTCATTATACATATGGCGGTACATGCTCATATTCTCATCTAAACCCCAGCTTGCTGATACATGGTCGATCATAATATTGCCAATCGGGTTGCCGCCGATCGCATCATCTCTTCTTCCGACCCAGGTTTCACCACGACGGAAACGCATGTAACGGATAATCACGTCATGGGTATTGATCCAAACGCTTTCACCGGCCACGCAAACACCATCACCGGGTGCCGTTTGTCCGGCAATGGTGATATAGGGAGCACGAATGATCAACGGAGTTTTTATACGGATGATACCGGCCACATTGAATACAACTGTTCTCGCCCCACCCTGCTCACAGGCCCAGCGAAAACTACCGGGGCCATCATCATTTAAGTTTGTAACGACTATCACTTTTCCACCCCGTCCACCAAAACTAAACTTGCCACCCCCTTCTGCACCGGGAAATGCCGGTATATCCGACTGAGGCAGATCAGTGGGCCTGTTAGCAAAAGATATATATGGCTTTCCCTGTCTTTCTTCCTGCTGGATAATGGGCCAGGCAATAGCCCACGCAGAATCTGAATGACGACGCGCAACATTTAATAACGAATCAGATGATCGTTGCACATCTGAAGGTATTTCGGGGTATTGTGCACTTGCACCAATGGCTGCTGCGAAAAAAATAACAATACCGATAAGTTTTTTTAGTTGACTTTTCATTATAAAATGATTGAGATAGTTGGACGCTTTTTATGAAAAATAATTGTGAAAATTCAATTTTTTTTGTTTAAAATAAGAGAGAGAAGATCAGCTCTTCTCTCCCTATTTGTTTTTTATTTTAAAAGCTGCTTTTATTGTGTGGAATTAAACGTACCAGAAACTCCACTGTAATCCAGCCATCCTACCGTTTGTAACAACCACGGATTAAGCGACAATACAGTACTTGATAAACCAGAAACGTAGTAGTTAGGCCTGAACAAAATATTTACAGGTGTGCTACCATCACGATCTAACGCCTGGTCGAGGGGCGTCATCACCAATTTGGATTTATACAATGCCTTTAGTTTGGCTATTTCTGCATTGAAGGTAGCAGTAGAAGCATCCGGATCAATTAATATATTCTTTTCTGATGCAGGTATTGGATCCGTGGCGGTAGGACTAAAAGCGACGGACTGCCAATAATAACCCGTACGGTTAGTACCATTGATTGGAGCCAACCCAAGCTTAACGCAGGTATTAGCTGTAGGATTGGTTGAAGATACACCATCATACAGTAACCATCTATGTATATCCCAATAGCGTTTGCCTTCGTAAGCCAACTCTACCCTACGCTCATACAAACAGGCTTCAATAGCTGCATATTTATCACCCAATGTTCCAATACCATAATTATTTGCAGCAGGTATACCTACACGGGCCCGTATTTTTCCAAGATAGGTAATACAGTTTCCTATGTCGCCTTTTGCAGCATAACATTCTGCAATATTCAACAACAATTCTGCATAGCGGTATTCAAAAATATCTGTACCGGAAAAAGCTAATGCCGTGGTATCTGCTGCAGGGTTTGACATTTTACGAACAACAGCAGGGCTGGTTGTTTGGTTGTTGCCGGAATAACCAGCGGTTCCTGTAGCAGATGGCCTCCATCTGTAAAAGAAAGAAGTCTTATTTGCATTGGTTTTTATTCCCCACTTGGCGCCTGAAAAAGCAAACGTGCGGTAAAAACGTGGATCCCTGTTTTCGAAAAAGAACGTATCCACGTAACCGTTAGCAGCAGTGGGACGGGCTCCATTTGCTAATGGAAAAAGATCAAGCATCCCTTTAGGAACAGAAATTCCGCCTCCGCCATTATGGTCCTTAGGCCTTACCTGGTTTTCCCACGAACTATTATAGCCAGCGGAGCTTGTTGTATTGGTGGAAAGCAGTACGGCGAATATAGCTTCCTTGTTACCGCCGCTACTAACATTATCATTTACGTATGACATCTCTCCCCATTGTTTTGCTGTAGTTCCATATAAACCGTAGCCTGCAGCAGTTAAGGCGGTCTCAGCTTTTAAACCTGCATCTAATGCTGCCTGCCATTTTGCACTACCGGAATTATCCCATTCGGTGTTGAATAAGGGGCTTGCGGCTGTCAGTAATACCCGGCTTTTCATAGCCAGCGCAGCTGAACTTGTAAATCTTCCGTAATCAGTGCTTGCTACTGCCCATCTGTCGGGTAGTAGAGCGGCGGCTGAATCGAAATCCCTGGCTATCTGTGTAAAACACTCGCTTGCAGTAGACCTTGGCGTTCTGATAGATTCATCTGTGCTGCTTGCATTTTCAACTGACAGTTCCAGGGGAACACCGCCGTATGCACGCACTAAATAAAAATACATTAAGGCTCTGAAATAATACATCTGGCCTTTTGCGGTGTTTCTAAAAGTTTGCGACATTGATTTTCCCACCCCGTCTATTTTTTCAATCAGGGAATTAGCTAAACGGATACGCGTGTAGGGGGTATTGGCAATGCTGGCTGTAAGAGCACCTCCATAAAATGCATCTGCCTCAGTAGCCAGTTGCAGGTTTTTATTCGGATTTATATAATTACCTACTGTTCCGTTAGCACCGATTTCTTCTGTAAGTTTTGTTTTGGAATCATCAAAGGAGCCAAGCGTGGTTTCTGCCTGCAACGGGTTTCTATAATTTACAAAGAAATAATTATATAACCTGTCAATATAGTAGCCTGTTAATACCTCGTTGGTAAACGCACTTTCATCGTATTTGTCATAGCTTTTCATGTCTTCCAGGAACTTCTTTTTGCAACTTAGCATTGAAAGCGTCGAAAGAGCAAAGATTATGATGTATAATATTTTATTTTTCATATGTAGTTTGTTGAGCTAAGAATTTATAATTAAAATCCAAGGTTGACACCCAACGACCATGTTCGCAATGTTGGATAGTTTGCATTAGGTGCATCATACATATTCCGGTATTTGCCAGGATATGGATTATACAAATCCCATAAATTATATCCTGATAAAACCAGCTTAGTATTTGTCACATGCAGTTTAGAAAGCCATTGAGTTGGTAACGTATAACCGATACTCATGGAGCGAACTACACACCTGAAAGTAGGTAAGGTCCAGAAATCTGAGGTTCTATAAGCATTGTCATAAAAAGCCATACTGGGATACTTACCGTTAGGGTTATCGGTTGAATCGTACATATCAGTAAGATAAGCTGCCTGTGCCCAACCTGCATTCGTGCTACTGGTTCCTTGTTTTATTTTATCAATGCTATTATAACCGCCCCAACCTGTAGCAATCTGCGCTAAAAGTGTCAATGACTTCCATGTAAAACTGAGATTTGTAGCAAACCCCAACGATCTGTTCTTCTTTACCAACTCAACATAATCCTGGTCATCGTTTATCTGGCCATTTTGACCGGCAATTGTTTGTGCATTTGCATTTAAAGCCCCCGCTACATCCTGGTATGCCATCATACCTTTTTTAAGACCGGCTTTAGTTGATATATTGGCACCCCCGGCATTATAAAGAGGTGTGGTATTAGCCTTGGTAGCTAAATCAGTCAGATAAGCCCAATATGCATCGATATCATCATTTGTTCTTAATATACCATCTCCTGCTGAAGTTTGTTTCCAGGTTCTGTAACCCCATTGTGCACTGATCAAAGAATATCCTTCGCGTTGCGATCCTGCATACTGAGATGGATATTTGAATGGAATATCTACATACTTCTTCACTTTGTTATTTGACTGGCTAAAGTTCACTCCTATAGAATAGCTCATGTCTTTATTAATATTATCACTCCATGTTGCAGAAATTTCCGCTCCCCAAAAATCAACAGCGCCATAATTCTGCTCAGCAAAAGCACCACCTACTGATATAGGAACATTGATTGCACCCGTCATTAACGTCAGCATATCAGTTGATGAATTGTAATAACCATCAACACTAAGAGATAAACGGCTTCTTAATACTGCCGCATCTATCCCTATATTTCTCTGTATGGTTTTATCCCATTTGATATCCCGGTTTGGAGTAGGGTCCGGTGTAATTCCGTATGTATAATTGCCCCCACTGGTCCCAAATTCCATACCCTTGTCAAGTGCAAGTGCATACAATTGCATCCATTTCCATGCTTTTACATTGTCATTTCCCGTTCTTCCCAATGATGCACGGATTTTTAAGTTGTTCACCCAGTTAACATTTTCTTTGAAGAATGGTTCTTCTGAAATAACCCAACCCACAGACATGCTTGGGAAAAAGCCCCAATAATTTTCTGGTGCAAATTTGCTGGATGCATCGCTGCGAAACACGAATTGACCCAGGTACTTGTTTCTATAAGCATAACTAATTCGGCCTAAATAAGACTGGGTACCGCCTGTTGACTTATATGTAATTGTATTAGAGCTATTCAAGGTTCCGGCAGAAACAGATGTCCCATTATAGACACCGGGAATCGGGTTATCATAGATCTGGAAACGATCTTCATTCAAAACTTTTGAGCGTTCACCGGAAAAAACTGCAGAAATATTATGATCCCCAAAGTTGCGATCATAGTTAACAAAGAAGTTGATCTGCTCCAGCGAACCTGTCGTATTATCGTAAGTAACCCTTGAGTTTGACCTGTTGATAATCGGACCATTCCAGGTAGTAGTTGAAGTAAACAAATGATTATCGGCTGTATTAATGTTTACGCCCTGGAAAAGTGTCAATGGCATCTGTACTTGCTCGGTATTGGCAGAGGTGGATCCTATTGAATAATTACCTCTTACCGACAACCCTTTAATGAATGGTAAATCATATTGCAATGAGAAGTTGGCATTGTAACTGAAAGTTTTGTTGGTAGTCATTGAGCCATTATTCAACAAGGCATAATAATTCCAGTTTGAAAGTGAATTATTTCCGGTTGCTGAACCTGGTTTGTTAGGCCCCAATACTGGAGAAATATACTCGTTTGCACCGTTGATAGTATACTGCCAGGGTATATATTTTGGCATATGCAACAATACACTATAGTCATTTTGTTCGCCTCCGTTTGCATAACCATCAGAAAAATTGATCTTGGTAAAAGATTTCTCGAGGTTAGAGCTATTGGCCGAAATAGAAGCCGAAAACTTTAAGCTGTTCAATACTTTCACATCTGTACCAGATCTGAACGTCCACCTGGTAAAATCCTGTGATCCCAGATTTGCCCCTTGTTTATAGTAAGAACCCCCGGTAAAATAGGTAGCTCTTTCTGACCCGCCACTTACATTGATAGAGTGCTGCATCGCATTGGCACGTCTCCAATCATTGCTCAACCAGTCATAATTAAGGGATCCCATGTCAGCTAATTCTGCATCTGAAAAATAAATATTGGCATTTGTTGACCCTAATCCACGGTTCAACCTGTTTGAGAATATACCATATTCCTTTGCATTCATTACTTTGCCATGGCTTATAGCATCATTGGTTTCAAACTTTCCGGAATAACTTATTTTAGGAGTTCCGAGCTTTCCTCTTTTTGTTTTTACAACTATTGCACCCTGTGAAGCACGGGCCCCATAAATCGCAGCACTCGCATCACGTAGCACAGTAATACTTTCTACTTCAGAAAGATCCAGTAAATTGAATTTGTCCAATGTTGGAAGATTGGTAGCGGGATCAATTTGCACTACATCGTCTATAATTATCAATGGTATAGTTCCACCACCATCTTTACCCCAATTGAATTGCTGGCGGATACTTAATGTTGCCATCGTACCGGGACGGGTGCTTCCGCCGGAAACGTTCAAACCGGGCACCTGCCCTCTCAGCATCTCAGTAAGAGAAGCAACCGGCAAGTCTTCCAGTTTTTTTGTATTTACAGAAACAATAGAACCGGTAACATTTCTGGCTTTTTGAGTGCCATATCCTATTACCACCACATCTTCCAGTTGCTTGGTGTCTTTAAGCATGGTGATATCTAAAGCAGCTCTATCTCCTACCGGCATCTCCTGGGCGACGAATGTTGCACTTGAAAATTTAAGTACAACTTCGTTTGAAGAAACGACGATGGAATAATTTCCATTTGCATCGGTCGTTGTAGTCGTTGTACTTCCCTTGATGCTGACATTCACGCCAGGAACAGGTTTTCCGTCAGCATCAACCACTTTACCGGTTACTGTTTTTTGTTGTGCAAACAAAACGCAGCTTACCAGTAAAAGGATTGGAAGGAGCAGTACCTTCCGTAAGAGGTGCTTCATATAGCTTTTAGTTTTAGTAATTAAAAATTAATAGCAATCATGTAGTTCATCTATGTTGTTTTATTAAGAACTTTTCTGTTCTTTGGTTTTCGCTTCCCGTTCTTTTGTTCTCTTCTGCCATTCTTCTCCTTCTTTCTTCATATCATAGCCTTCGGCAGACAAATAATTATTGATCTTTCCCTTGTATTTGCCGAAAACTTTATGTTTGTCTTCCGATGAACCTTCATCCATTGCCAATTCTCTCGCCTCTTTCAGCCACCCATAAATTTTTTCTTTCTGTTTTGCGGTAAGGCCGGGCAACATATCCTGGTAGGCCGCGTACGTGATCGGGAACACTCTGTACGTCATTCCGTCTTTTATCATTTCCACCTGTTCGTTTGTCAGGCTTTTCTTTAAATGAGCAAGAAACTTCTCATGAAGCTGCAACAATTGAGAAGATTTTTTTTCTTCCTGCAGTTTTATTTCAGCCTGCGTTGCCTCGGCGGAGAGAGCCTTCAGCTTTATTTCGGTAATGGATGTTTTGGCCCGCTCATGTATCGCGTTGACATTTATGTACTGGTTCACGAGGCATTCAACAAGCTTTTCATATATGCCTGAATCGTTGATATGGAGGGTGTTTACGATCTTTTCAGACCGGTCGGTAAGTATCTTTTTGAAGTTAGGTTCCGGCTGGCCGTACACCTGCAGAAAAAAGATCATGAGTCCCGTTACCAGCAGGACCCTTACTATTGTATAAAGATTAAAAAAAGAAGTTGGGAAAAATTCTGTTGCCTGCACCGGCAACTTGTTTTTTTGTAAACCGGTTTTGATAGCTAGCAAGCCTCTTTTCATTCAGAAAGTTTTTATCGTTAGAAAATTAGAGATGATTATCCAGAATCTTTGCTAAAGGTACTGGCACGCTAATCCCTTAACAATGTAAGGTTTCGCTATAAAGATGGAAGATTTTACTATCCCGGCAGGAAATTTATGTCCGGGAACGATTGCGTATTTTGGCCTTTCAATCGCTCGTTTTCAAAGACAAAACAGCCGGTGGTAATCCTTCGGTCTGCGCCTTTAATGTAATATTTCCCTTTTTTTCGCCGGATTGAATGATTGCCAATGCCATTCCCTTCCAACAATTCCTTTTATTAGTTTTTAAAGAAAGGGTATCGGCCTGAAAACCGTTGTCGGTTCCTGCAAGACTGCCCGCGCCGGAAACCGAAAACTCAATAAGATTACCCGCACCGGGAACCAGGGTCCCGTTCTTATCTAAAATCCGGACTGTGACAAAGGAAAGATCCTTGCCATCAGAATCAATAATTTTCCTGTCGGCGGTTAATTCAATTTTTGCTGGTTTGCCTGCAGTACGGGTTTCTTTAACCAGCACTATTTTTCCCTTCTTTCTTGAAATTGCCTTCAATGTTCCGGGCTCAAATGGCACCCGCCACATGACATGCAATTCATCATTCACCTTTTTCTTAACACCCTGCGATTTGCCATTTAAAAACAATTCGACTTCGTCTGCACTATTGTAATAAGCCCATACATCGACTATTTTCCTCTGTCCGGCGGACGTTGTGGGTGACCAATTCCAGTGCGGGAAAATATGCAGTACAGGTTTACTGGTCCATGAGCTTTGATACATATAATATACATCTTTGGGAAAACCGGCAAGATCAATAATACCATAATAAGAACTTCTTGCCGGCCAGGGATAGGGAACCGGCTCACCTAAGAAATCAAAACCACTCCA
>JANWHX010000191.1 GCA_025450235.1 Chitinophagaceae bacterium
GATTTAACCACCTGCGGCAGAAACATTTTTCCGGAACCAAACAAGTCACCGACTACATCCATACCTGCCATCAATGGACCTTCGATTACCTCAAGCGGCGTTGGATATTTTTGCCTTGCTTCCTCCGTGTCAATATCAATATAATCAGTGATACCATTTACTAATGAATGCTTCAGGCGTTCTTCTACTGAGGCATTCCTCCAGGCTTCATCTTTTACAGTCTCTTTGCCTTTCGCTTTTACCGTTTCTGCAAATTGGATCAGTTGTTCTGTAGCTTCATTGTTATCGTTGTTGTGATTTAATATTACATCTTCACAAAGTTGCCTGAGCCGCGGTTCTATTTCATCATATACTACCAGCTGCCCGGCATTAACGATCCCCATATCCATTCCCGCTTTGATAGCGTAATAAAGAAATACACAATTCATCGCTTCCCGCACATGATCATTGCCACGGAAGCCAAAGGAAAGATTACTTACGCCGCCACTTACTTTCGTCAGGGGCATTAACCGTTTTATTTCTTTGGTAGCTTCAATAAAGTCGACACCATAGTTATTATGCTCTTCCAGGCCTGTGGCAATTGCAAATATGTTTGGATCGAAAATGATATCCTGTGGATCAAAACCAACCTGTTCTGTCAATATTTTATAGGCGCGTTGACAGATCTCCACTTTCCGTTGCTTCGTATCTGCCTGCCCTTTTTCATCAAATGCCATCACGATAACCGAAGCTCCATAGCTTTGACAAATAAAAGCCTGCTCAATAAATTTTGCTTCTCCTTCCTTCATCGAGATTGAATTCACAATACATTTTCCCTGCACACATTTCAATCCTGCTTCGATGATCTCAAATTTCGAGCTATCGATCATGATCGGGATCTTCGCAATATCCGGTTCACTTTGAACGAGATTCAGGAACGTGGTCATTGCCTGTACACCCTCCAGCAACGCATCATCCATATTTACATCCAGTACCTGGGCTCCGTTCTCCACCTGCTGACGGGCTACACTTAATGCTTCTTCGTATTTGTTTTCTTTAATAAGACGGGCAAATTTTTTAGAACCGGTAACGTTTGTACGTTCTCCTACATTAACGAAATTGGATTCCGGTCTGACAACAAGTGGCTCTAATCCCGAAAGTCTCAAATATGGTTTAATAACTACGGTGGTCTCCTCCATCTATAATCTCTTTTTACGAATTATTTCTTTTATAAGTTCTGTGCGATTGTATTAATAGAAGCAACGCAGTTGTCATGCTAATTCTTTTTCTACAATAGGTAGTGGCCTTGGCCTGATATCTTTGACCTGTTCTGCAATATGCCTGATGTGTTCAGGCGTCGTTCCACAACAACCACCTACAATATTTACAAACCCTTCTTTAGCCCATTCTTCAAGATAATGAGCCGTGTCTTCCGGATGTTCGTCATATTCGCCCATAGCATTGGGCAAGCCTGCATTTGGATAAGCTGAAACATAACATTCTGAAATCTGTGATAACTCTTCAATGTGCGGACGCATTTCTTTGGCACCCAGTGCACAATTCAATCCCACGCTCAAAGGTCTTGCATGCCTGATCGAGGTGTAAAAAGCCTCGAGGGTTTGCCCGCTTAACGTGCGGCCTGAAGCATCGGTGATCGTTCCGCTGATCATAATTTCTTTTTTAGGAGCATCCGGATTTTCCCTGTAATATTTTTTGATCGCAAAAATAGCTCCCTTGGCATTGAGCGTGTCAAAGATCGTTTCTATTAATAAGATATCAACGCCGCCATCTATCAAGCCACTAACCTGTTCGTAATAAGCAGCTACCACTTCATCAAAAGTAACTGCCCGAAAACCTGGATTATTTACATCAGGTGAAAGGGACAGTGTTTTATTAAGCGGACCAAATGCACCGGCAATCCAGGCATTCTTGCCCGATAGCCTGACAGCTTCCTTTGCACATTTGGCTGCCGCCACATTCAATTCATACGCCAACGATTGCATTCCATAATCAGCCATAGCAATAGAGGTACTGCTGAACGTGTTAGTCTCTATGATATCAGCTCCGGCGTCGAGGTATTCTTTATGTATACCCGTAATGATGTGTGGCTGGGTTATATTCAGCAGATCGTTATTGCCTTTTAAATCAGAAGGCCAATCTTTGAAACGATCGCCGCGATAATCAGATTCCTTGAGCTTATGACGCTGGATCATGGTGCCCATGGCGCCGTCGATAATAAGGATTCGTTTTTCAAGTTCTTTTCTAATGTTCATAGTCAATATGTTTTGTTTCATGCCAAGGCGTTCTAGTTCAAAACTTTGCTGGCCAGAACCTGCAGGTTACAGGCCGTCACATGTCATCCTGGTAGTCCTGAGTTTTACCGAAGGATCGGGACTGGCCACATCATTATTCTTAAACTATTAAACGCTGGGAAACTATAAGTGAAGTTTCGTTGACGTTTATTAGTTCAGTTTCCTTTCGACCAGCTCAGGGCTGGTCCAGGCCGAACAATAAACAAATCCGCCTGTGGTGGCAAAGTTACAATAAGAATTAATAATAGCAAAGAGTTGAGCGGAAGAGGCTATGTCATTTGCCCGAGCTGTTTAAATGGCCGGAATAGGAGGTACCTGATTTCGGATCCCTGGCCGGCGATTTCTGGTTCTTTCTTGATTGAATCTCCGTTTGGATTGATATAATCGTTTCCCTGCATTGATCAAATTCCTGTTTGGTAGCTCCTTCAGACAGCATTTTCATATAGCGGTTTGTTTGCTGAGCAAGCAAATCATAAAGGTCAGACGACTCCACATGAACCAGATCCTGCATGGTTTTTCAGTTTAGCAACTGCTAAAAATCATACAAAATTCATGCGAACCCTGTTCCGGTTAATTTATTTTATAATCTCTTTATGACTTGTGGAATTTGATACCCTAATGATCGTTATCTGTTTGCCACATAGCTTTCAACAGGCAAACGATTTTGAAGACTCCTGGCCAATGTCATTTCATCTGCATATTCCAGTTCGCCGCCAAAGGAAATACCTCTGGCAATCGTTGTAACACGCAGGTTTAGGGGATGCCCGATAGAAGCCGGCGATAATTTTTTTTGTATATAATATATTGTAGTGTCGCCCTGGATAGTGGGGTTAAGAGCAAAAATCAATTCCGTTGTTGTTTCCTTTTGAACCCGGCTGATCAATGATTCAATATTCAATTGATCAGGACCAACGCCATCCAATGGGGAAATAACTCCACCTAATACATGATAAATACCATTATATTGTTGCGTACTTTCTATAGCGATCACGTCCCGAATGGTTTCTACCACACACATGATCTCCTGTTTACGCATGCTGTTGGCGCAAATTGAACAGATGTCTGCATCAGCTACATTAAAGCAGCGCTGGCAAAACTTTATTTCATTTCGCATACGGGCAATCACTTCACTGAAATTGCTAACATCGCCGGTATTTTGCTTAAGTAAATGCAACACGAGGCGCAAAGCTGTCTTTTTACCGATACCCGGTAATTTGGCAAATTCGCTGACAGCCTTTTCAAGAAGAGAGGAAGAGAATTGCATGGCACAAAGATAACAATGGTTTCCCGTTTCTGCAGGGCCGGTTATGCTTTTCTGAATTTAGACTATATTGCAGCATTAATCATCGACCTTCACATGAAAACTTACTGTAGTATTTTCTGCATCATATTACACCTTTATTCTTTTGCACAGAAAAACTTCGTTCCCGGAATTATAATAACAAGGCAGGCAGATACGCTACCTTGTCTGATCGATTACCGGAACTGGGAAAAGAACCCGGAAACTATCACTTTTAAGAGAGATATCAATAGTGTCGAGGAAGCATTGAACGCCGGGCAAGTTCAGTCATTTGAGATAACCGGAAAGGACTATTATGAAAGTGCTGTTATCTGGAAAGATATTCAGCCGGTCGAATTTAGCCAGCTTGAAACGGAAGACAATAACAGGATAGTAAAAGACCTGGCCTTTTTGAGGGTACTTATAAAGGGAGAAAAATTATCTCTTTACCAGTTAGTAGATGAAAAAGAACATTATTTTATCAGGGAAAGAAATGATACGTTACAGGAATTGCAATACAAAGTGATTAAAGACCCGGCCAATCCGGCAATGTTTGTCACAAAAAATATTTTTAGGGATCAACTAAAAAAATATACTCTTAATAACCAGACTACAAAGAAGGTTTTGAATAAAATCGAAACCGCTTTTTATAAGGAGAAGGACCTCGCTAACATCATAACCCTTCTCAATTCGAAGGTATATTATTCATCAAGGGCTACATTAAAAAAACAAAAAACTGTTTCCGTTTTTGCGGGCGGTGGAGTTTCTTACAATAAATTATCCTTTTCCGGCAGTGATAAAAGTTTAAACGTACTGGATTTTCCCGCCACAGCAGGTTATATGATTGTTTTAGGTGCCGATGCATTTGCAGGAAAAGGAAGTCAAAAACTATTCGTCCGGTTCGAAGTGAGCTATCGCCGAAGTTCATTCAAAGGAACGGCGACAACCGATGGGTTCTTTCCGGGAGAAATAGAAGACCGGGTTTATGAAATTGAAGTGTCCTCCGTTAATGCAGCCGCTTCACTTTTGTACACTTTTGTGAAAACAGGTAATTCAAAACTTTATGCAGGCCTGGGAGGCGGATACAATTTTACAACCTATCCCGAAAATACCTATACTATTACCAACCGAACAATATCTACCACGACTATTAAAGAGAATTATCGTGATTTTGACAATAAATGGGCGGAAGTATTTTTGAGAGCCGGCTTTCTAATTAATAAGCATTTTGAAACAGGGCTGGTTGTAAAAATTGTTGGAGGGTTCGGTACATCGGCGGATGTTAATGTAAAGAATCCATACTCCTTTTTCTCGCTATTGTATCATTTTTAGAGTGGAATTTCAAACTCATTTTCCCAGTTCTCTTTTATATTAATCGACTTACGTTGGACAGGCTGGGCAAGCTCGGGTTGTTTATGCCTGCCAAAGAATTGCCCGGGATCCCAGATGCCATTCATGTTTGTATCATATAAAATGCGAAGCTCATATTCGCCGGGGGTAAAAAGCGGTTGTGAAAAAGTTTCTCCGGTTAATGGGTACGAGCTTACTACTGAACCGGCTTGAACAAATTGCAGAACGGGGTTCCTGGAAAGATCCAGGTTGCGGAAACGGATCGAGAGCTTGCCATAGTCTGAAGTCTGCAGGGTCCTGAAATGAATCGTATCGGCCCGCAACATTTGTTGTCCCAGGGAATCAGTAGCAAAGTCTTTTTGAAGGATCAAATTATAACGGGTGTCTTCGGCAAACGAATAATCGAGGGTTAATTTTTTACGCGTACTGTCAATGGACCAGGAATAACCGGTAACCGGTATAAAACTGGTGTCACTGCTGAAATGGATCTTCAACGTGTCGTAAGCTCGCAAAGGTCTTTCAAACTGAAAGCTGAATTTTTGCAGTATATCCTGGTTGCCATTTTTTACTGATGTTTGAAATTTTATACGCCTGTCCGCTGCATTCGGTTTTCCCGTTGTAGAGGGGGCATTGATTTCACCTGCTTTTACATCCTGATACGCATATAATGTTTTAGGCGTTGTGTTTTGCCCGACGACGACGGGTGAATCAGCAAAAGCAAAGAGTTTCTTATGATCTAAATACCGATACGATCTCGAATCGTCCTGCAACGCATACACGTAAAAAGTACCGGGAGGGAGATTAGTAAAAATAAAACGTCCTTTACCGTCCAATTTGGTCACATAGCGCGGTCGTTCTTTTACCACGGCAGAATCTTCTGCGTTTTTATGAAGCATAACAATAAGCGTAGTATCCGTTTGACCTGTTTCAGCCAATATTACATTACCCGCGAAAGAAAGGGAATCAATAGCCGGGCCAGTTGAAAAAACATATGAGAACCCTTTCATTATATTGCCTTCATTCACATCTTTGAGGGATTCCCCGAAGTTGATAGTATAGGTAGTATTTGGCTCCAATGTATCCCTTAAATGAACCGTTACGTTATTCAGCCGGTAATTGGCAGTGGGCGTTATTTTGGGAATAGGGGATACGATAACATGCTGGCTAAAACTCTCCAACTGTACATATTCATCAAATGAAAAGCTGATCCTATTTCCGGTGAAGTTTACCGTCGAATCCGCAGGGTTAACCTTTACCAGTAAGGGAGGAATTGAATCCTTGAACCCACCCTGGGGTGGCACTATATTAGCACAACCCAAACCGCTGATTAAGCTGATGGAAATGATGAGAATGAAAGCGACCAATGATATAAACGCCCGGAATTTCATAAACAAGCTGCAAACTTATATTCTTTGCAGGTAAGAACTGTTTTTAAAATCATAATAAATCTTTAACCCCGCGACACGCGGGATCATTCATCAGTAGCTTCTTCTTCCAGTTCATGCAATGCAACGGCCATGTTATTTGTTTTAACAAAATTGCACCAGTGGCAGTCTTCTTTACCGCAACCAATGTAAAACTCGCGGTTCTGGATCTTTTGCCATGTGGTTACTATTTGCTGCGTGACGGTAGTGACATCAGCCGGCTCAATGATGACTTTTTCCCTTCGATAGTTTTTCTTTTTATCAGGTTCAATAAAGTCAAATTCTGTACTGATCGCTTTCCAGCTTTTTTGCTCATAATTGTCAACAAGTAATTTATAAAAAACAGCCTGCCGCCAATAGTCACCGCCATTCGGATCTTTAGCGGAGGGACCCGCTAATCTTTCCCTGGCTTTATCGGGGTCACCGGTCTTATAGTCTACCACATTCACGGCTTTGCCATCAAATTCCAGTTTATCCAGCTTCCCTTTCAAGGGTACATTTTTTACTAGGATGTTCCGGATGTTTCGTTCGATAGCGACAATCTTATTAAAGGAAGTTATGTATTTATCGTAATAATTGCTAAGGACATCATGGCCATATTCCATCCTCCGGTCAAATTGCTCTTTCGTAAAGTTTTCGCGGTGGCGGTTCATGTACCATTCAAAATCGGCGATGAATTCTTCTTTCAGTGGAAAGGTCTCTTTGCCTCCTTCCTGCATCTTACGGAAAAGTTTTTCCAGTGCATGGTGAACGGCCGAACCAAATTCTGTGGCTTCATTCTTTGGCGTGGGAATACGAATGAGGTTCTTAAAATAA
>JANWHX010000192.1 GCA_025450235.1 Chitinophagaceae bacterium
CAGGTAAGTAAAAAATTCTTGTGCTGTCTCATGATGAAGCGGTTCACTTGTGCGGTGATAAATATCAAAGCTCATATCCAGGTCCGCAAAATCCTGTTTCATCGCCTCATGATACTTGTCTATAATGGCACGGGGAGTAGTGCCTTCTTTTGCGGCTTGAATGGGAATAGCTGTTCCATGCTCATCACTGCCACATACAAATACTACATCTCTTTTTTGCGCACGCAGGTAGCGCACATATATGTCAGCGGGAATATAAGCCCCTGCCAAATGTCCAACATGTTTCAATCCGTTGGCATAAGGAAGAGCGGAAGTAATTAAATATCGCTTGAAATCAGTCATTAAAGAATTCCGGTTTATTAGCCAGCAAAAATACCGGAATAGCTTCTATTTTGATCAGGATGGTAGGATTGAGTAGTGTCTCAGTTTGAAAGTAACCGTCTTGATTCCCGGAGAGATGCCACGGATGCACGGAAAATCTACGTAAGACTTTATTCCGTGCATCCATGGCAAAATTCAAACTTATGGACCAGAGCTCGTTGGTGCGGGTTGATTATTTTTTCAATTTATCTTTGAAATCTGAAGTAGCGATCTCTTCAAACTTCAAATCATTGATCGTAGCGGTGGACACCAACAGTTTTTTCATGGCGGTAACGGGCTTTTCGTTTTTAATTCCCATAACAATAACCCGTGCCGCTTCACCCTCTGGTAAATTTGAGAAGCGGATAAGATTGCCTTGTCTTGAAGACCGCGGCAAGATTGAAGCAAGGTTGTCAAATACAAGAATTGCATTATAGTTGTCAGGGTTATCCCCCAGATCAACAATCAATTCTACTTTCGGTCTTGGATCTTTGTAGAAGCGATCGCAGTTGATCCAGCCAAGTCGGTTGACGTTCACGCCGAATCGTTGCATTGCAATTGAATCAAGTTTTCTATCAGGGATACTGATGCCGGCTATTGAGTCTCTCAGCAAATACCCCAATGGCGGACCGTCTCCTTCCTTATTTGTATTTGTAATCCAGACAGTATCCACCTTGTTAACTATCCTCCTGTTGGGAGAAGTTTTAAATGACTCGAAGGTCTTCTTGTTTGCACTTCTAAAAAGCTGGTTAGTGGGCTTCCAGCTGATACTGTCTAGTACATTTGTAATATCATTCCGGTAATAATCGTAGCCATAAAATAATTCCATCGGCTGTTGGTTATCCCGTTTTTTCATATCCAACGTAAGCAATGCTCCCTTCTTTAGATCGACCAGTTCATCGTTGTTATTTCTTGCATCGAGATAGATCATTCCACCGGTTACCAACGCCTGGCCTCCACTTGTTGTCGTCAGCTTGTTCATGATCATATCATCAATTGAATAGAATTCAGTCAGTAATACCGTTACATTTTCCTTTGCCTCAAATGAATTGGCTGGTATGTAGAGTGTTGTCCCTTCCTGACCAGAAATGATAGTATCCCGGCGGTTGTCAACCTGGAAACGTTGGGGTTGCTTCTGCAACTGCTGGTAGAATTTTTCCAGTAAGACTGTACTATTTTCAGGAGGCTGTTTATGTACCGGTACTGCTTTCAAGATAGTATCCTTTCCACCCGAAGTCCGGGCCTTTAGGAAAATGATAGTATCCTTTTTTGAAAGTGATGGATCGGCCGAAACAACTATTTTAAAAGGCAAAGTATCTACCGGAGTATCGGTTATCTTTTTTTCACCTGCTGATTGCTGACCGCGGAATACCAATAAACATATGATGAGTAAAGAAACAACACCTACCAGCGCAAACCATATTTTTTTCCGGAGCATGTCTTTCTTCGCCGGAACACCCGGTTGCAACAATGAATTCATTTGTTGCCAGTGTTCATCCATTTTTGACAAGTCAGGGATTGACTGGTTCTCCAGCTCCTGCAATTTTTTATCTGTATGTTTATTATCGTAGTTCATTTGTTTTGTTTCAGGGGTTGATAAAATTCACCAGTTTTTCCTTCAATATCTTCCTGGCTGCATTGACATGCCACTTGGATGTTCCTTCAGATATTCCGAGGCTTTCTGCTATTTGTTTATGGCTAAATCCATCGTAGACGAATAAATTGAATACAGTTGCGGTAGCCTTTGGAAGTTGTCGTATTATTTGCTGGATCTCTTTTGCGGACACAAAGCTGAATGCTTCAGCGGCAAAGAACGTTTCCTGTTCCTCACTGTTTTCTTTTGCCTCTTCCCTGAATTTGTTTTGTTTTTTGACAAAATCAATACAGCAATGGGTAACAATCGTCCTGATCCAACCCATCAGTTTCCCTTCTTCCTTGTACTTTTCAATACTTTTGAAGACCCGCAGCATGGCGTTATTAAAAATGATACCCGCTCCATCCATGTCCCCGGCATAGCGATAGCAGACTTTTATCATATCAGGATAACAATGTTTGTACAGTTGCTCCTGGCACTGTAGGTTATTTTCCCTGCATCCTTTTAGAATAGTATCCGGGGGACTGGTCAACTGCATCGGCTTGGTTAATACCTGGTTCATCTAACGAATATAACCGCCGATAAATGATAAAGGGTTGGGTAATTTTCGGAAAATTTGAATAATAAAGCGGAGTTCCGTATAAAACAAGGCGGTAAACAGGTCATTCTCTTAGTTTGTTCCTGTTCACCGCTATAGTAAAAGAATCAATCTATTTTTTCTGCTTGTGCCGGAACATCCAGCTTATATATTCAGGCTCTGCAAAAGCATTTTCCCAGCTGTTGTGATTGACGCCTGGATATTCTGAATATTTTACTTCGGCCTTTAAAGATTTAAGCTTTTCTACCATCTCTCTTGAAAGCTTAACGTCAACCACGGCATCAGCTGCCCCATGAAACACCCAGAAAGGCGTTTTTGATACTCTTTTATCATATCGCTTTACATCGCCCCCACCGCAAATAGGTAAGGCTGCTGCGTAAAGATTCGGGTACCGGTACACTGATTCAAATGTTCCCATGCCGCCCATGGAGAGTCCGCTGATATAGATCCTGGATTTATCAACCGCTTCTTCATTGGATAATTTTTTCACTAACTCGTTAGCGGCGGTTAAGGGCCAGTTGGCTTCTGCGGCATAATCAAAATCGATCGTAAAAGGCTGTTTGTTCCTGTCAATTTTTACAACTGCCCAGAATGATTCGTCGGGGCATTGGGGCAAGACTACAATGGCCGGAAAGTTTGTCCGGTTTTCACTCTTCAGGAAGAGTTTGCCGCCCCATGTCAATTGTTTTTCATTGTCATTTCCTCTTTCACCTGCACCATGCAGGAAAAGAAGCAATGGATATTTTTTTGTCTTATCATAATTATCCGGATAAAGTATACGGTAAGGCAGTGTTTTGCCCTCCGCCAAAACAAATTCTTTTTTCAGATAGGGCGCATAGGCTGCATCACTGGTTGGTTTTTTTAAGAAACCCTGTATATTCATCCATTCCCCAAAGCGTTCGATCCAGGTATCGCTTGGAAGATTTTGTGTACGCATTCCAAAGCCATGCCCTCCTCTTGCATACATATGTAGCTCAGCGGATTTCTTTGACGTTAACCACTTGTTGTAAAGATCTGAACTATGGGGGGCGAGATTGAGCTGGTCATCACTGGCTGCGGCAATAAACATCGGCGGCGCATCGTCGGCAACTGTTCCCATCATAGTTGAGGGGAAAAAAGCATACACCGGCGCGACAAAATCAGGACGGGTTTCTTTTGTATAATTAAATGCGGCGGACGCAGCCACTGTCCCACCTGCTGAAAAGCCCATAATACCGATGCGGTTCGGTTGAATACCATATTCAATCGCATGTTCACGCACATACGCTACAGCGGCTTTCCCATCAGCGATGCTAAGGGGGATTACTTTGCTTGTCTGTTCTTCAAATTCCGGTTTGCCCATTACCCGCGAAACTTCAGCCGTCGGGTCATCTCCTGAAACATGCACAAGACGGTATTTTAATACAAAACAGGTAACACCTTTTTTGGCCAGCCATTTTGCCACATCATATCCCTCGCTATTTATCGATAAGGCATAGAATGCACCGCCCGGGCAAATGATCACTGCCGTACCATTGGCAGCATTTGCATCGGGAAGAAATACATTCAACGTTGGCTTTGCCACATTAAATACCACTTTCGTCTGCCACATATTCTTATCATTTTCCGCTTCATTCCAGTTCCATGATTGTGAGCCGGGTGCCGGACCCTCATATAACTGAATGACTTTTTGCTGTGCCACAACAACATTGGCTATCAAGGCGATTATGAATAATAACAATAGCTTTTTCATTTGTCTGTTTTGAATTTATAAATGGTAGATTTTTATTCCTTATTGACCGGGCAATGCAAATGCAACATAGGCATCACCGGGTTTTGTTTTGAGTTTGCCGCCCCCGCAGGCTATTACTACATACTGTTTCCCGTTTACCTCATATACAGAGGGTGTCGCAAAACCGGCCGCGGGCAAATCAGTTTGCCATAGTAACTCACCGGTCCGCTTATTAAATGCACGAAATTTTCCATCTCTCGATGCAGCAATAAATAATAAGCCGCCGGCGGTAACAGCAGGACCGCCATAATTTTCCGTTCCTGTCGGAGGGATTCCTTTGGCCGTTAATTCCGGGTATTCTCCCAATGGTTTTTTCCAAACTATCTCGCCGGAAGTAAGATCAATGGCATTCAATGTACCCCATGGCGGGGCTACCGCAGGATAACCTTCTTTTGTCAAAAATTTATTATAGCCTGTTGAGGTAAAAGGCACCTTATAATAACTATCTTCTTTTTTTGGGGAGGGTACATATTTTTCTTTTTGCTCTGTTTTGAGATCAAGAATATAAGCAGCAATTGCTTTTTTCTCCCCCTCGCCCAATTGAGGCATTGCCGGCATCATCCTTCTTCCCGTTATGATAAGGTCAACTACCTGTTGTGCTGAATATTTTTTGTGGATATCTATCAATGTCGGATTATTTCCGCTGCCTTCGCGGTTCATACCATGGCATGACATACAACTGCTCATATATAATCGCTGCCCTGCCTGCAAATTCGTTTCATTGGTTGAAGTTTGAGCTTTTGCATCGATGATCGTCAATACCCATGCCATTTCATTCGCATTGATATAGATGATATTCGTTTCAGGATCATAAGCAGGTCCGCTCCATTCAGCGCCTCCATCGTATCCTGGAAAAATGACCGTTCCCTGCCGGGAAGGCGGATTGAACATAAAACCTGTTTTATACGATGCTAACCGGTTCCTTATATCATCATAAGATGAATCGGCGACAAGGGTGTTTAGATCATCTGAAGTGAGCACTTGTCTTGCAAACGGTTTGGGAAAACTCGGCCAGGGTTGCGTTGGAGCGAGTTTTTCGCCTGTAAATTCCGTTTCAGTAGGCACTGCTTTTTCTTCAATAGGATAAACAGGCTTGCCCGTTGCTCTCTCAAATAAAAAAATGAATCCTGATTTAGTCGGTTGCGCAATGGCTGCTATTTCCTTTCCATCTTTTGTGATAGTCACCAATGCCGGCGCCGTCGGAAGATCACGGTCCCATACATCATGATGCACGGTTTGAAAATGCCAGATCCGTTTACCGGTCGCTGCATCAATGGCCAGGATAGAGTTGGCAAAAAGATTGTGCCCGGTTCTTTTACCGCCATAAAAATCATAAGAGGCAGAACCGGTGGGGGCGAATAAAATTCCTTTTTCTTCATCCATACTGAAACCGGCCCAGGAATTAGCGCCGCCGATATGTTTATATGCTTCTTTATCATCCCATGTTTGATATCCTTCTTCTCCCGGTTGAGGAATAGTATGAAATATCCAGCGGAGCTTGCCGGTATGCACATCATACGAACGGATATGTCCGGGAGCGGCCGCTGCTTCTTCGGCTACGCGACTCCCAATAATTATCATATCCTTATAAATAATTCCCGGGCTCGTCGTAGCCACGTAAAGATCTTTTACATCTCGGCCAAGATCATTGTGCAAATCAACCTTTCCATTATCACCAAATGAAGGAATAGGTTTCCCTGTGCTGGCATCAACACAAAATAAATGCGCACCCGCCGCATAAAATATCCTTTGATCATTTTTTCCATCCGAATAATAAGTCACACCACGGCAGGCATTCATCGCGAAATTGAACGGACCTTTTGAATGAAGAGAATCAGCCGGATTAAACACCCATTTCTCTTTCCCGGTTGCCGCATCCAACGCAAATA
>JANWHX010000193.1 GCA_025450235.1 Chitinophagaceae bacterium
GAAAAAACATACACTGATTTTCATTTGGTCGTTGAATTCAAATGGGGCGAGAAAAAATATCCGCCACGAGAGAATGCTGTGCGTGACAATGGTATTTGTTATTACGTGGTATCAACGGACAGGGTATGGCCACGGTCGGTAGAATGCCAGATACAAGAAGGAGATTGCGGTGATTTCTGGTTAATTGATAGTGTAACCGCGGTTGTAGATGGAGTGCAGCAGGGACCTACAGGGAATACCAGGGTAATCAAGAAAAAAGATAATGAGAGACCGACAGGGGAATGGAATCGTATAGAAGTAATCGCCGGCAAAGGCAAATGCACACATATTGTAAACGGCGTTATAGTGAATGAAGGAGAAAATGTAAGCCTCAGGTCAGGAAGAATACTCATTCAATCCGAGGGGGCGGAAATATATTACCGAAAAATTGAGCTGAAAGAACTCTGAGTAAGCGAAAAAAAGATAGGGGTGATTTACCTGAGTTAATATATATCATGAAAAATCTTAAAGAAAGAATTGTTGCTGGTGAGACCGTCCATGGATCATGGGTCAATCTTGGATCAATCGTATCGGCTGAGATCGTTGGCAATGCAGGATTTGACTGGGTGCTAATTGATCTGGAGCACGGTGCCGGTAACGATGGAATTATGTACCAGCAATTGCAGGCATTGGAAAGTACTTCCGCAACGCCACTGGTACGTATTGATGAATTGTCAAGACCAAAAGCGCAACGCATCCTTGATGCCGGCGCGATGGGGATCATGTTTCCCCGCATTGACAACGCTGACGAAGCAAAACTTGCCGCCAGTATGTTGTACTATCCGCCGAAAGGAATACGGGGAATGGCAAAAATGGTAAGGGCGAGCGGTTTTGGAAAAACGGTTGGTGATTACGAAGCCATGCAAAAAAGAATTGTAGGTCTCATCCAGGTTGAAACGATAAATGCCGTAAAAGAAATTGATGCTATTGCTGCTATCGATGGGGTAGATGTGTTATTTGTTGGGCCTTCGGACCTGACCATGGCGCTGGGTATATTCAACCAGTTTGATCATCCTGTTTACCGGCAGGCAATCAAAGAGGTGGCAAAGGCAGCGCAGGAGCATGGCAAGGCTGCCGGTGTTTTATTGCAGGACATCAGCGAGTATGAAATGTATCATCAATCAGGATTTCGTGTCCTGGCATTTGGTGGTGATGCTGCATTTGTTGCAAAAGGTGCTTCGCAAATCATAAAGCAAATGAAAGAATTCCGAAAATAAAGAAATGTAGCACAAAGGACACAAAGTACCACGAAGAACACGAAGGCGATAAAGAAATGCATCGAAATTGAAGAATAAAGCGACGACCACAACATCCCGCAATTTCAGGACAGGAAGTACGCAAAGAAATTTCGGATTAAATCTATTGTAGTCTTTGTGTACACTTTGCGTTCTTCGTGCTCCTTGAATTCTTTTGTTTCTTCGTCCTCCTTGAAAATTCCGTCGTGTTCTTTGTGCATTCTTGTGTTCTTCGTGTTCCTTGTATTATTTAACACCACTTCATAAAAATTGACCATGGAAAAAATTGGATTCATTGGTTTGGGCATCATGGGCAGGCCAATGGCAAAACATTTATTGAAAGCCGGGTATCCAGTTTTCATTCTTTCATCAAGTGCTGCCGCTGCGGAATTAAAAGAAGCAGGGGCCACACTATCAGAAACCCCGGCAGCTATGGCAAAAGCAACAGACGTGATCATTACCATGCTGCCCGACTCACCCGAGGTGGAATCGATGGTGATGGGGGAAGGAAATCTTTTGCAAGCCATGAAACCCGGAACATTATTCATTGACATGTCAACCATTTCTCCCGCTACCAGCATAACTCTTTACAATAAGTTTTCCGGGAGAAGTATTGAAGCGTTGGATGCACCTGTATCAGGTGGACAGGCAGGCGCAGAAGGGGCCACACTATCTATTATGGTTGGAGGAAATGAACCAGCATTCCAACGTGCGTTACCTGTCTTTGAAAAAATGGGAAAAAATATCATCCACATTGGTAAACCAGGAGCAGGTCAAACCGCCAAAGCATGTAACCAGATCATAGTAGGTATGACGATACAGGCAGTAGCGGAGGCTTTAACCCTTGCAAAAAAATCAGGAGTGGATGTAGCGAAAGTCAGGTCAGCATTGTTAGGAGGATTTGCGCAAAGCAAAATATTAGATCTTCATGGTCAGCGCATCATTGACCGGAATTTCAAACCAGGATTCAAAATAAAACTTCACAGGAAGGATATGCGTATTGCTTTGCAAACGGGTCAAGATCTTTCCGTTCCTCTGCCTGGCTCGGCTGTCGTTGCCTCTCAAATGGATGCGATGTTGGCAGAGGGAAAAGGAGATCTTGATCACAGTTCGCTGGCGTTGTACCTGGAGTCTGTTGCCGGACTATAATTTCTTTGTTTGCAATTCAACATTACAACGGCGGCAATGGGCCTTTTTTGGATGGATTGTCGCAATAAAGTAGATTTAAGTGGCGACAATATATCAGTTAGCAGCAATTATGAAACACTATTAAATTATGAGTCGACTCACTAAAACAATTCTTATTATTGGACTTATTCTTCTAATTTATGGCTACCTATGTCGTCAATTTCAAATAGGCTTCTTTTGGGATAGTAAGACTATTGGTTTGATCATATTATTCATAACATTACTTTCTTACTGGATTGACTTGCGCAGAACAAGAAGCCAAAAAGGCAAAAAGACACTTTGGGTTACAATAGGGATTTGTATTTTAATTTTTGGTCTGATCGTTATGCCTGTTGTAGTTTTTATGCTCAAGACCTCCGATGCTTATGCCACTGCAATCGAATATTTAAAGACAGATCCAAAAATTAAAGATGAGATTGGAAATGTGAAAGGGTTCGGACTAATTCCAACAGGTTCAGTGGGGACTACAACAATCAATGGAGCTGAATCTGGAAGTGCCTCTTTTGAAATAACAGTTCAGGGAAATAATAAGAATAAAGACGTGACAATCCATCTCGAAAAAACTCCTGATAAATCTTGGACGGTAACGGATATAAGGTAAAACTCAAACAACTGCTGCTAACATTAGGTTTTCGGCTATGCTGGCTGAGGAATATATACTCATCGGCATATCGCTATCCACTGTATCATGGTGCGACTTGTCTTCGTAACATCAGCGAAATTTATTCAGCATCAGCATTTCTATTTATCTTTAGTTACCGGGCTGAAGTAACACGGAATATCAGCACAGCAGAAAGCCCTGGCCGTTGGCAGCAATATGCTACGATACCTTTGGAAAAATCATAGTTATTCTAGCTACAGAACCTAAGTGGACAAATAATATTCACCAATTGAAAAGATAATTGTTATGAAAATAGTCGCATATTCGAAAATTAAAAAAATGAGCCCACAACTACTTGTGGTTGACATTGACCGCTCTATTGAATTCTACACAAAAAAACTTGGCTTCGACATAGACTTTCGTTATGAAGATTTTTACGCAGGTATTATTAAGGATGGGTATTCTATTCATCTTAAAACCGGGAAACCTTCAATTGAGGAAAGACAAAACAGGAGAAAAAATCAAGACCTTGACGTTGTCTTTTCGATAGAAGGTATTGAAGATTTATATGAAGAGCTCTCAAACAAATCTATAGAGTTCACACAACCGTTACGAAAAATGCCTTATGGCAAAGAATTTTATATTGCAGATCCCGACGGTTATATCATTTCTTTTCTAGAAGAAGCATAGATTATCATGAACATACTGCTGCCAACAAGGGGTTTTCTGCTATCCGCCCCGGCGGACAAGTTGCTGGCTGAAGAATATGTACTGATCGTACCGGTAGCTTATCATCTTTAGTCCAAGCTGAACGAATAAATCTCAGCGATAGAATATAACATCAACTGAAGTAACTTTACTTAGCACCGGTTTGAGCTAACGAATCACGCCTGCCTGCCGGTAGTGCCGGTAGGCAGGGAATATCAGCACGACTTGTCCCGCTCCGCGGGAGCAGGAGGCCCTGACCGTTGTGTGTCATGCTGGATAGACAGTACGAACTTTAAAATGATTGCCAGAAATTAATTTCGACAAATTAACCAAACAGAAAAAAGTTGTCACAATAATCCATCGAATAAAATGAAAATAGGAATTATTGGAGCAGGACAGATAGGGGGAACTTTGATACGGCAATATTCAAGAGCGGGGCACCTTGTGAAAATGGCTAATTCCAGCGGAATTGAAAAGCTTAGAAGCTTAGCTTTAGAGACAGGAGCTTCAGGAAGTACATTGACCGATGTCGCTATTGATGTTGATGTAGTTGTTATAGCCATTCCATTGATTGGAATTCTTGAGTTACCAAAACAACTATTTAAAAAAGCTTCAGCAAGCATTACTATTATTGATACTTGTAATTATTATCCTATTAGAGACGGTAGAATTGAAGACATTGAAAATGGAATGCCTGAAAGTGTTTGGGTGTCGAATCAACTTCAACGACCGGTTATAAAAGCTTACAACAGTATTCTTGCAGGTTCTCTTATATGCTCAAGTCTCAGCAAAGGCGATCCATTGCGTTTGGCACTTCCTATTTCAGGAGACAACAAACAAGCTAAAGATTTGGTATCCACTCTTATTGATGACAGTGGCTTTGATTCTTTTGATTATGGAACACTCCAAGACTCATGGAGACAGCAGCCAGGAAGCCCTGTTTATTGCACTGACCTAACTTTGACTCAATTGAAAAAGTCTATTGCAAAGGCAAGAAAAGATTTACTACCTGAAAGACGAGAACTCGGATTAACTTTTATTATGAAGCACGACCCTGCCTTGTGGATGGATTGGTGGAAAGATTTTGCGGAATACAATAGAGTAATTTATGAAAGTGATTTATCTATTTAGCTGTGCCTGCAAATATTAACCAACAGACCTTTGTGGCGATCGAAGCACGACCGCACAACATGGGGTTTTCTGCTATCCACCCCGGCGGACAAGTTGCTGGCTGCAGAATATATACTCATTGATATATCACTAGTCGGCTGCATCATGGTGCGACTTTTCTTCGCAACGTCAATTGAAGTTTATTCAACTTCCGCATTTCTATTTATCTTTAGTTACCGGGCTGGACGTAACACAGAATATCTCCAAAGGAGTCCTTTGGACAGCACAACCTGTCCCGCTCCAAAGGAGTCCTTCGGACCGAAAGCGGGAGCAGAAAGCCCTGACCGTTGTGCGTCATGCTATTGAACACTCTGATAATTTAAGAGAATTTTATGCAGGATAAAATTTGAAATGGAAACAATAAAATAAATAAGAATGAAGAATTTACTGTTTCTGTTTTGTTTTTTGTTATGTAACCATACGCCTTTCTCCCAAAGTCAGCCTGTTGATTCATTACTGCAAAAGCTTGCTATTGAAAAGAACGAAGACAAAAAGGTTGATTTGATCGTCAGCCTATTCTTAAGCGGGTTAGACAAAGACCCTTACCTCACTATTCAAACCGGCCAGGCAATACTTAAGCAGGGACAGGAAAACAATGACCTCATAAAAGAAGCATCGGCTTATTGCATTTTAGGTACAGGGTACAGAATTAGCGGAAATCCTATAAGGGGGTTGCAGGTTCAGCAAAAAGCACTGCAATTGGCAGAAAAAGCTAACAACTTTTCATTATTGGCCATGGTTAAAAACCAAATGGCACATACTTACCGAGACCGTGATGACTGGGAGAATGCTTTCAAGATATATTCCAATGGATTGGATGATGCAGTCAAAGGAAAAAATGTAGTAATAAAAATATGGCCCGTGATGAATTTAGGTGTTTGTTACCTGAATTTAAATAAACTGGATTCTGCCTTACGTTATTTACAAAGAGCCTATGAATCTAGTATAACAATAAATCAATGGGATATACCGTATATGCTCTGGAATTTAGGAAGCGTTCACAGCAAAATGGGCAATTCGCTATTGGCTGTGAGCTATTTTAATATGTCTATTCAAATTTCGGAATCTTCAAAGAGGTATAGACAACTAAACTTTGCCTATACTGGTCTTGCAGAACATTTTCAACGGATGAACCTACAGGATAGTTGTATTCTTTATCTAAAAAAAGCACTAGAGGCCGTACAGCATACCCCTTTCTTTTTTATGAGTGTAAAACCTTCAAAAATGCTTGCGGATCTTTATGAAAAAAGCAATTGCGACAGTACTTTGAAATATGCCAATATTTATAAAATAGCCAATGATTCGGTATTCAGCAATAAAATAAATCTGGAAATTCAGGTAATGACATTTGATGAAGAGCTACGGCAACAAGAATCAACAGCAGAAAAAAACAAAGATGAAGAACAACGAAAGCAAAATATACAATATGCTTTGCTGGCATTCGGCATTATCGCATTCATAATTCTATTTTTATTACTCAGCCGCAGCATCATTACCAACACTAAGCTCATTGAATTTCTAGGAGTGATTGCTCTTTTAATTGTATTTGAATTTCTAAACCTGTTGCTCCATCCTTTTTTAGAACGGGTAACAAATCATTCTCCTGCACTGATGTTAATGGCATTGGTATGCATTGCAGCATTATTGGTTCCATTGCATCACAGGTTACAAAAATGGGCAACTTTAAAATTGGTGGAAAAAAATAAGCAAATACGACTTGCAGCAGCGAAGAAAACGATTGAACAACTTGAAAGGAAGCCTGATAACCTATAGACAAGCACGAACGCACAACAAAAGTATTTGCAAAAGCAGGCTGAACAATGAAACATCAGCTATGTGCTACTATCAGCAGTGGTTCCGGCCCGACGTTCAATTTTCAGCTATAGTTCATAACTTCAACAACATATTTTCAAATGGGCATTTGTTCCAGGCTGGATGTTCAATGAATTCCATGCCTTCGCAAATACTCGAACGTTGGGTGCAATTTTAAAAAGACGATACATGACAAAACAAAAAGATTTCCTCCGAATAGGAGTATTCTATGACGGAACGTTTTTTTCAAAAGCGCAACGGTACTTCTGGGTAAAACAATACGGTTGGCTTTCTTTAAAAAAGAAGTAACGCACAACATTAGGTTTTCTGCTATCCGCCACGGCGAACAAGTTACTGGCTGAAGAATATAAACTCATCGTCCCGTTCGCTTATCAGCTGCAGTTCGGGGCTGAACGAATAAATCTCAGTAAAAGAATATACCTTCAACTTCAGCAACTCGATCGGGCGTCTGTTCCGGCCTAAGCCGGCCCGAACTTTACATGCGACCCTGCAAAACAGCAGGAGCAACAGGCAAATATAGAAAACATGTAATCTAACAATAACCAAAACATTTAACATGAATAACTCAAACAATTCTTCAACAGTCCTTGTTGCCGGGGCTACTGGTTTTTTAGGCAGCGAAATTTGCCGTCAATTAATAGCAAAAAATAAGAAAGTCAAAGGTTTGGTACGTGCTACGTCAGATCCAAATAAAGTAGCTCAATTAAAAGAATCAGGTGTTGAGACGATTGTAGGTGATTTAAAGAATAAGGACTCATTAAAAAATGCATTGCAGGGAGTTTCGGCAATCATTTCAACCGTTTCGTCCACCTTATCAAGACAGGAAGGTGATTCCATTCAAACAGTAGATGATGAAGGACAAAATAACCTGATTGATGCTGCAATAAGTGCAGGCGTAACCCAATTTATCTATGTTTCTTTTTGTGCTATGCCCGGTGATTCTCCGCTTGAAAAAGCAAAAAGAAAAGTGGAAAAACATCTTACGGGAAGTGGTTTGAATTATACCATATTGCAACCGACCTTTTTTATGGAAGTATGGCTAAGCCCTATGCTAGGTTTTGATTATCCTAATTCCAAAGCCGCAATCTACGGAGAGGGGAAGAACAAGATATCCTGGATAGCTATAAAAGACGTGGCCTCATTTGCCGTGGCATCATTAGATAATCCTGCTGCTAAGAACAGAATTGTTGAACTGGGTGGACCGGAAGCATTGAGTCCACTTGACGTGGTGAATATTTTTGAAAGAAAAAAAGGAAAAAAATTTGAGCTTCAATTTGTACCGGCAAATGCAATAAGAGCACAAAGAGAAGAAGCGCAGGACCCATTAAGTGAATCTTTCGCCGCATTGACGTTAGGAGTTGTCAATGGAAGTGAAATTGACATGAAAAATACCATTGATCAATTTTCAATTCAACTAACCTCTGTAGATGATTATGCTGGAAGATGAGAGTATGTTTTAGTTGATGGACGCGGGTATAATACCAATACGACTTGTTCCGGTTCGTCGGAGATACTACATAAATTGAATCATGAAAACCGAGAAAAAAATTGGATGGCTGTTGATTGCCGGGGCAGTTGGCGTGCTTATTCCCTACACGATCCTTACAATGAGCTTTGAATACCCGGACATACTCCGGCAGGATATCGGTATTATCCTAACAAAGTTTCATGATGGAGGAGGCCCGCTTGTTTTTACCTGGTGGGCATTTGCCATACTCGGATTACCATTGCTGGTTGCTTACATAAAAATTGGACAGTTGTTAGAAAACAGGATCAGCTTTATCAGGTGGGCCACTACATTGGGAGTTATTTCCGGAATTGTTCAAATCATCGGCTTGTTGAGGTGGGTTTTTGTCGTTCCTGTCATTGCTCATAGCTATACAACATCTGCCGATCCCGTAATAAAAGAAATTGCAAAAGGTAATTTCCAGACGATTCATCAGTTTGGAGGTGTATTGCTGGGGGAACATCTTGGCCAGCTATTTACTATGGCGTGGACTATTATGATCTCAATCGCCTTTATTAAACTAAAGCTATTTCCTAAATGGGTCGGCTGGATAGGTATTATTTCGTCAGTAATTTATTTGGTTGCCCAGGCAGAGTTATTTGCTACTGTCATCCCCGGTTTTCCTGCATGGAGCATGGCCGGTTTTATAGGCAGCACTCTATGGCTGATATGGCTGATTATTACGGGGATAATGTTCATTCGCACCAAATAGTGAATTGATCATAAGTTCAAGCGCTTATTTTCCCGTTGATTTTCTTTCTACGATCTCGGAAGCAATCATTACCCGTTTTTCGTTTGGCAGCAACATTTTTTTCTCGACTATTTTAAAGAGTATGGTGGCAGCCTCTTTACCGATCTCGTAAGCCGGTTGCACAATAGTCGATAATGGAGGATCAAACAAGGCAGCGGCAGATAAATTGGAGAAGCCAACGAGCTTTAACTGTTGCGGAATCGCAATATTGAGTTCGTGACAAACTTCGTAAGTATTAATAGCAAATTTTTCCACTGCTGCAAATATACCGTCAGGTCGTTGATCGCTTTGCAAGAGTTCACGGATATTTTGCCGGTTGGTTTCATCATCAGTTCCGCATTCGATGATCATTTCATTGTCGAGACCATGTTTTGCCAGCGCTTTAAGATAGCCGGACCGGCGGCCACTGCTGATCGACAGATTGCATGCGAGGGACAGAAAAGCTATTTTTTTACAACCGACCTTCAGCAAATGTTCGGTGGCTTTGAATGCAGCTATTGAATCGTCGGTCGTCACACGCGGTACATCTATCTCTTCACAAACTCTGTCGAAAAAAACAAGCGGCATACCGGATTGCCGGTAAGCTTCAAGGTGTTCAATATTTGTAGTCGTATTGGAAACAGATATCATGAGTCCGTCTACCCTGCCATTGCGCAATACCTGGAGGATCTCTTTTTCCCGGTTATGATCGTCATGAGTAAGATAGATCAGCACGTGATAGCCCTTTCGTTGGGCCACATCTTCCACACCATTCATCACCTGGGAAAAGAAATTATTTTGAATTTCGGGAATTACAACGGCGATTGTCCGGCTTTTGTTTTGCCGCAAACTGCTTGCGTGCGGATTGGGCTGAAATCCAAGCTTAGCCGCCAGCGCCTTTACACGGTCTTTTGTTTCCTGGCTGATCTCATGATTATCTCTGAGAGCACGGGAAACAGTAGAAACAGCAAGGTTAAGTTCTTCGGCAAGCTTTTTAAGATTCACATTATCCATCGGCGACTAAAGGGTTCTGGACCAAAGATGGCAAATTTCGGAAACGTTTCCGCAAAAAAGATCGCGGATTAAGGGATTGATTTTGATTTCGCAGATTCTTAATGGGGAAAAGATGGATCACGGATTAAAGGATTGATTTTGATTTCGCAGATTCTTAATGGGGAAAAGATGGATCACGGATTAAAGGATTGATTTTGATTTCGCATTTTTTTATGCAGAAAGATGGAGCGTTAAAGTGGTTTACCTGTTTTTATTCATATTTAACCTGTTAAAACGGCACTCGTTGCGGGCCGCGATTCGTATCTCACGAACCGCAACTATTATTGTGTCGTTTTGGTCATGGGCAAAGAACATTAGCATACAACAGAAATTCGGACTTTGAAATTGGTTGAGTGTTTAGAGAAGTTGGTTCGTGAGATACGGACCAGGGCGGGTGAATAATCGGGCAATCCTCCCGGATTTCTCCATTTCATCCTGTCTAACATCCGGTGGAAGACCGGACGGTAAGAGTGGACGGGATCACCACTGTCTCTTCTTTTAGTTCATTATTGGATTTACCGAGTGCTGTAAACAAAACGGCGGCAGCTGTTTTACCCATCTCAAATGCAGGTTGGGTAATAGTTGTCAGCGGCGGATTTAAAATCAAAGCGGTGGGCAGATTTGTGAAGCTGATCAGTTTTACATTTTTTGGAATAGTGAGGGTAAGGTCTTTGCAGGCAAGGTAAACAGCGGCGGTGAGTTTTTCAACAGATGCAATTATGCCATCGGGTCTTTGCTTTTTTTTCAATAAGTTTTTTATGATACGATAGTTCTCATCCGGATCATTGCCGCATAAAACGATATCGTGCCCGGACATTTTCATTTTATGATCTTTCAGTGCTTTTTTATATCCCTGCATCCGGTTATTGCTGATAGACAAACTGGTTGAAGTGGATAAGAACGCTATTTTCTTGCATCCTTTTTCGATCAAGTGAGCGGCAGCAACATATCCGCTTTCAAAATCGTCGGTAACGACCCTCGCCGTTTCGATGTCTTCACAGATCCGGTCAAAAAAAACAACAGGTATTCCTTCGGCTGCCACTTCTTTTATATGGCTGCTATCACAGGTTTCGCCTGACACAGAGATCAATATTCCATCTACCCGGCCACTTTTGAATTCGTTCAGTATTGCTTTTTCCCTGGCAAAACTTTCATGTGTCAGATAGATCAATACATGATATCCTCTTTCCTCCGCGATAGATTCGATGCCATTAATCGCTAATGAAAAAAAACTGTCCGCTACTTCAGGCAAAACAACAGCAATCGTTTTACTTACTCTTCTTCTCAGGCTGCTGGCATAGGGATTCGGAACATAGTTCATTTTGCGGGCCAATGCAAGCACCTTCTGCTTGGTTTCATGGCTTATTTCATGACTATCCCTTAATGCTTTTGAAACGGAGGCGACGGAGAGATTCAGTTCTTTCGCTAATATCTTAATGGTCGTGTTACCCATGGACCTGATACTGTTCCAGGCAGCCCTGAAAACTATGTAAAGATACCGTTCCTGGCGAAAACGGTTTCGTAAATAAAAATGTCCTGATCTGTCTGTTTGCGATTTAAAATAGTCACTTTAGTATCACGGTATCACCAACGATTGCTAATGAATATGCCTGCGAAACGAATGTTAAACATTCTTCATGTAAGAATTTACAAGTTGGTTTCAGCATTTTATTGTACTCCCGGGCAACCTCTTTTTCTACATACCAAAGTAATTAATCAAATCATAATATATCCTTATTACAGTTATCGGCTGTGGAAAGGCTCTGTTATTTAATTTAGCAAAATTGAAAAATATGAATACAAACAGTTTTGAAGCAGTACCGCTTAAAAATCTTGATGAATGGGAAGAGGATTTGCTACGCCGCTATCCTGATCCCGATTCAATTGCAACGTCAAAAACAACTGACGAATTCAGAAATTACGATAGTCCTGAGCGGGATACCGTCAAAGAATTTTACCGGTTGAATCATCAGTACCAGACCTATGATTTTGTAATGAAAAAAAGGGAGGAATTCCTTTCTTTCTCAAAAAAAGAAATGCCGGTTTGGGAGGCGTTCAATTTCTTAAATGAACTCGTGGATGATTCTGACCCCGACACAGATCTTGACCAGTTTCAGCATTTGCTTCAGACCTCGGAAGCAATACGCAGAGATGGTCACCCCGAATGGATGGTATTGGTTGGCCTGATGCATGATATGGGCAAGGTTCTGTGTTTGTTTGGTGAACCGCAATGGGCCGTGGTTGGCGATACGTTCCCGGTTGGTTGTGCTTATTCAGATAAAATAGTTTACCCGGAATTTTTTAAGCATAATCCGGATTATGACAACGGGAAATATAATTCGAAATATGGAGTATATAAGGAAGGTTGTGGGTTAAGAAATGTTCATATGTCATGGGGGCATGATGAATATGTGTATCAAATGATGAAGAACTATTTACCAGAATCCGGATTATATATGCTTCGGTACCATTCATTTTATTCCTGGCACCGGGAAGGAGCGTATGGTCACTTGCTGGATGATCATGACCGGGAAATGCTTAAATGGGTAAAACTATTTAATCCGTATGATCTCTATTCCAAAAATCCTGAACCGCCGGACTGGAACAAACTAAGGCCATATTATGAAGACCTTGCGGCTAAATATTTACCGGCCACGCTTAAGTTCTGATGTTTTCACTGCGTCCGGTTCTTAATTGTCTATTTCGGGTTGATTTTTTATTTACGGGTCATCAAACTAAAACTAACTGCTATGATGTTAAAACAACGATTGTCGCTTACGCGGGTGATGCGGGCGACGCTTACATTCTTTCTTTCCCTGATTATGCTGGTAAGTCAGGCGCAGCAAAGGCAAATTAACGGGAAAGTCAAAGATGCAAACGGCAGTCCCGTCCCTTCAGTGACCGTTTCGGTCAGGGGAAGTCAGACTTCCGCGATCACATCTGAGGATGGTTCTTTTATTATTTCTGCACAAGATGGAGACGTACTCATTTTCAGCGCCGTTTCTTTCGAAACCACTGAAGTAAAAATTACTTCAGCTTCTTCTTATTCTGTTACGCTTACTACCACCTCGGTTGTCCTGGCAGATGTGGCAGTGGTGGGATATGGTACACAGAGAAAAAAAGATGTAACAGGCTCCGTAAAATCATTGAAGAGTAATGAGTTTAATAAGGGAATTATTAATACTCCGCAACAGCTTCTGCAGGGAAAAGTATCGGGAGTAAATGTTACTTCTTCAAGTGGTGAACCTGGTGCAGTGATCGGTATTACCGTCAGAGGCCCGGGAGGGGTAAGAACAGGGAGCACACCTCTTTTTGTAGTCGATGGTTTGCCGTTGGATAACTCAAGTACCGGTGGAGGTGATCCCTTAAACTTCATAAATCCACAGGATATTGAATCTATTGATGTGTTGAAAGACGCATCTGCAACTGCCATTTACGGGGCACGGGGAGCAAATGGGGTAATCTTAATTACTACCAAAAAAGGCAAAGCAGGTGTTTCTACACTTGGAGTTAATTCAAGTGTAGGCTTTTCATCAATAGCAAGAGCTTTACCCGTTTTCACAGGAGATGAATTCAGGATTGAAGTTCCAAAAGCTGGTGGAATATTGGATAATAAAGGCAGTAATACAGATTGGCAGAAAGAAGCTACAAGAACCGCGATCACACAGAATTACAACCTTAACCTGAGTGGAGGAGCTGATAAGCTATCTTACTATGCTTCATTAGGAATGCAGAAGGAGCAGGGTATTTTGAAGAAAAATGACGTCAACAGGTATTCAGGAAGATTTAATGTTACACAAAAATTTTTACAAGACAGGTTGGTCCTGGAGCTTAATATGGGTGTTGCCAATACTAAACAGACCCGCCCTCCTATAACAAGTGTTTTAGGAGATGTTATTACTTATAATCCAACTTACCCCGCCTATGATGCAAATGGAAGACCCGCTATCTATCAGAATATAAACCCGTTGCTTTATTTTGAGCTGGACAAAGAAATTACAACCATCAACAGGGTGATAGGTAATATCTCTCCTTCATTCAGAATAATTAAAGGACTTATTTATAAACTGAATGTTGGCATTGACAATTCCACTGCAACACGTGACGTTGAAAGTTTGCCAAGTACAGTGCCCTTTCGCGATGGCAGGTTAGAAAACTTTAACAATTGGAACAGGAATACGCTGGTTGAAAATTATCTCACTTATGCGTGGAGCAAGGCAAAGCACAATTTGTCCGCGCTTGCAGGCCATTCCTATCAAAAGATATTTGTTCAGCAAAGAAATAGCAGCATAAACCGATTTGTAGTTGGGGGAGTAGATCCAATTTATAATCCCGGGGTAGGACAGCTTTTAGATTTAGCAAATAATCGTCCCGGCGGCTTTGCTTTTATTAATGAACTGCAATCATTTTTTGGAAGAGTAACTTACCAATACAACAATAAATATTTGTTTACTGCTAATTTCAGGGCAGATGGGTCTTCTAAGTTTGGTGAAAATAATAAGTACGGATACTTTCCTTCTTTCTCTGTTGGCTGGAAAATTTCTGATGAGAAATTTATGGAGAACTCAATTTTTAGTAACCTGAAACTTAGAGCAGGCTGGGGCTTAACGGGTAACCAGGAAATTCCGCCAAAAATTACACAGGCCTTATTTACATCACTCGGATCAGCCAGTTATCCACTATATCCTGCTGCAGGAAACTATCCTGCGGGATATGCTTATACAAGGTTGGCTAATCCCGATATCAAATGGGAGTCATCTGAGCAAACAGATCTGGGTTTGGATTTTGCCTTATTCAAAGGTGCCTTAACAGGTACAATAGATTTATTCCGTAAGGTTTCCAACAATATACTTCTGCAGGTAATTCCGGCCGATCCTGTTCAGCCTGCAACAGAGGTATGGTCTAATGTAGAGGATATGACGATAACAAATAAAGGGGCAGAATTTGAATTGGATTACAGGCATAAATCTGAAAAATCTTTTTCTTACAATATTGGCGGTAACCTCACTCTTATGAATAATAAAGTGGAAAAGTCCCCGTACTCATTAATACCTGCCGGTTCTGTATCAGGGGCAGGGATAACTTCATCCACCATAAATGGATATGTAAATGGTGAACCAGTCGGTACTTTTTATTTAAAGGAGTTTATTGGTTTTGATAATAATGGCATGAGTGTTTACACAGATGTTGATAAAAATGGTGTTATCAATGATAATGACAGAATCGCAGCAGGTACTGCCTTACCCAATGTTATGTATAGCTTTTATGGAAACGTCGTTTATAAAGGATTTGATTTTGGAATAAATTTTAACGGGGTGTCGGGAAATAAAGTGTACAATTATACAGAGAATGTCAGCTTCTCAAAATTAAGGCTGGCCAAAAATGTTAATAGCACTGCCGAAGCAGTGGCTGATCCAAGAGAATCGCTTAATAATCCTACGCCTGTGACAACAAGATATCTCAGGGATGGGGCCTTCCTAAGGTTGAACAATGCCTCGTTGGGTTATAATTTCAATACAAGAAAATTGGGAATAAATAATTGGGTTTCTGCCCTGCGTCTATCCATAACGGGCCAGAATCTTTTTGTCGCCACGAAATATAACGGTTATGATCCGGAAGTAAATATTGACAGGGCAATCAATGGGGTATCTTCTTATGGGATCGATTTTTTGAGTTACCCGAAAGCAAGGGCTTTTATTTTTAGTTTAAATTTTTCATTTTAAAATAATTGACCATGATAAAGAAAATATTTAGTCTGCTGCTGATTATTGCAGGGATTGCGGCAATTAACAGTTGTACCAAACTAAAAGAAGATGTACTTGATGAATCTTCGGTGGCCGGACTTACTGATAAGCAACAGGCAGAAGGAATTATTGCACCTGTATATGCAAAGCTGGAGGATGTTTTTATGCATACTACCTATTTTGCTTTGCAGGAAATTTCAACAGATGAGGCTATTTTGCCTTTCCGTGGTGGAACTGACTGGGGTGATAATGGTATTTATGTTCAACTGCATAAGCATGAAAACATAAGTTCGGATGTAAATGTGAGAAATACATGGAATCATATTCTAATAGGAGTATCCAGGGCCGTTACCGCTATGAGTTCGCTTCCTGCCAACCCATATCCTGATGCAAAAGTATTTCTTGCCGAGGCAAGAGGCATGAAGGCCTATTATGCTATGCTTACCCTGGATCTTTATGGATTGATTTTCGTTAAAGAAGATCCCAGCGAAATTTCAAGAATTTTACGGGGTGAAGAAGCTATTGCGTACATCAAATCGGAACTACTGGCTGTAGAACCGCTTTTGGATAATACGACCGGACCCGGCAGGCTTACCAAAGCAGCCGTCCAGGGATTATTGGCAAGATTGTATTTGAACGCAGCAGTTTACCGGGATATTTATGCCTCCTCTTTTACATTTAAGAATGAGGATATGGATAAGGTGATTGAATATTGCGACAAGATCATTGCCTCAAATCAATATGTTTTATCACCAGACTATTTTTCTATTTTTAATGATAACAATCATACGAATAAAGAATTGATTTTTGCGGTAGATCAACGGGCTGATTTGGGAAATGGCCATAACAGGATGGGATATTTTTCTTTGTCAGGGGACCATTTTCCTCTAACCAACCAACCAGGGGCCAACGGAACAGATGGACCGGGCATCACTCCCGAATTTTACCGTACATGGGTAAATGCTTATGCCCCGGTGGACCCTGCCGCTGCAGATCCACGTTTTTATAAACAGAATTTAGTGGTTCCAATTGATTCCTGTGTACCGAAAGCAACTTTTAATCTTGATCGTGGGATCTTGCGAGGTCAACAATATGGATTGATCAGGGTTAGTGGGGCATTTGTGAACTGTGGAACGGGCGGTATAAGAGTTGGAAAACTTTTTAATACTACCCGACCTGGTTCAACTAATGTACCGGTTAATTTCACTGAGCAAATTGATTTTACAATCCCAGGGAGTGGTTATAGTACAGGTTACAGGGTATCAAAATATGAGTATAGTAAAACATCAGTCACAGGAAGAAATTTTGGAGAGCATGATATTATTATCCTGCGCCTGGCAGATGTTTATTTAATGCGGGCGGAAGCAAAGCTTAGGAAGGGAGGTGCTGATGCATCTGCGTTGGCAGACGTAAATCTTGTACGAGCTTCCCGCACAGCTACTACACCGGCTGCGCCGCTGCCTGCCATTTCACTGGATATTTTATTTCGTGAAAGAGGATTTGAGTTGTATTGGGAAATGGTAAGGCGTCCGGACATGATACGTTTTGGAAAATATGAGGGCACGTGGACTGAGAAAACAAGTACTGATAAGCAAAAAAGGGTTTTCCCTATTCCGCAAACGGCCATCGACGCAGCATCTAATTTGCCAGGTTATTTAACCCAGAATCCGGGGTACTAGCAGTTTTAATATAAGCAGAAAGTAGGAAGACCCGGGGTCATAAAGCCCCGGGATTTTTCTTGCAGGCATTTAACTTTAAGAAACGATTTGCCAATGAATACACTACAAACAGCAGATTACATTGTCTTCTTTATCTATTTTATAGCGGTATCTGCTTATGGTTATTATATATACCGCCGGAAGAAGGCGGCCACTACCAGCACCAAAGATTTTTTCCTGGCAGAAGGATCACTTACCTGGTGGGCCATCGGTGCATCGCTGATTGCTTCCAATATTTCAGCAGAACATTTTATCGGAATGAGCGGGTCGGGATTTGCCATAGGTCTTGCCATTGCTTCTTATGAATGGATGGCCGCAGCCACCCTGATCATCGTAGCCATATTTATTATTCCCATGTACCTGAAGAATAAGATCTATACGATGCCGCAATTCCTTTCAAAACGGTACAGTGACAAGGTAAGCACGATCATGGCTGTATTCTGGCTATTAGTTTATGTCTTTGTAAATCTTACATCCATTATTTATCTCGGGGCAATAGCGATCTCCAAGATTTCCCCTCTCAGTTTCGAAGCAGCTATTGTTGGGTTAAGTGTTTTTTCAATCGTCGTTACACTGGGGGGAATGAAAGTGATCGGTTATACCGATGTGATCCAGGTGCTCGTATTGATCGTAGGCGGTTTGGTGACAACCTATTTAGCGCTTTCATTACTGGCCGATAAGTTTGGATATGACGGTGACATCTTAAAAGGACTTGGCGTGTTAAGAAGGGAAGCACCCGAACATTTTCATATGGTGCTGGATAAATCAAGTCCGCATTATAAAGAATTACCTGGCATCTCTGTATTAATTGGCGGCATGCTGATAAATAACCTGGCTTACTGGGGTTGCAATCAATATATCGTTCAGCGGGCCCTGGGAGCGGATCTGAAAACGGCAAGAAACGGGATATTATTTGCGGCGTTTTTAAAATTACTGATACCTGTCATTGCCGTATTGCCGGGGATCACGATGTACATTATGCATCAGCACGGAATGTTTCAGCAAGAGATGACAGATGGGGGTGCGGTAAAACCTGACCATGCCTATCCGACATTGATGAACCTGTTGCCTGCAGGATTAAAAGGAGTAGCCTTTGCTGCCCTCACGGCAGCAGTCGTTGCTTCATTGGCTGGCAAGTCAAACAGCATAGCCACAATATTTTCATTAGATATCTATAAAAAATATTTTGATAAAGATGCTTCAGATAAAAAAACAGTAAGAGTAGGCAGATGGGCAGTTCTTGTTTCTATGTTGATCGCGGCGATCGTAACTCCTGCATTAAGATCATTAGACCAGGCTTACCAGTTTATACAGGAATATGTCGGATTCTTTTCGCCGGGGGTGCTGGCTATCTTTTTACTTGGGATGTTTTGGAAACGGACAACAGCCGGCGCTGCATTAGCCGGGGCCTTACTTACTATTCCGATCTCAACCGTATTGAAATTTTTGCCGGGATGGACGAACGGTGCTTTTCCGGATTATCCTTTCCTTGACAGAATGACGATCACGTTTTTTGCCGTTGCCATTATTATGATTGTGATGAGTTTAATAAAACCAAAGAGTGAAACCGATAGCCATACGCTTGAAATGGATAAGTCGATGTTTCGCGTATCGCCGGGCTTCATAATTGGTTCGGTTATCATATGCGGAATATTGGCAGCATTATATACGGTGTTTTGGTAAAATTAAATCCCTTGTAGATGAACAGGATCAAACGAGCCGAATTCTTAAAACTTGGGACATTGGCAGCGCTGGCTCCGTTATACATCGATTTTTTCTCAGATACTACTACGAATACGGGCAAAAACGATCGGGATGAAATTGACCTCCTGAATCGGCTTAATACCGCAAATGATGCGCAGGTCGCATTGTTGCTTGAATCGGTAAGAGAAGGTAATCTCCGGTTCAGCCGGAAGATCGGCTACGATATTGCCGTTTTATCAGCATCCTGGTGTTCACCCGGCTCAAAATATTTTCATGATGCGTCGCTTATTTCCAAACTTAATCTGTTAATTAGATTCTTGTCAGATTCACAATCAGCAGATGGGACGGTTAATACCGGCAATCTCGAATCACCGCCGGATACCGCATTCATCATTGAAATCATTGCACCTGCCGCTCATATACTTTCTAAAGATGGATCCGGTGAATTAGCTGGCACAACCAACAACCTAAAAAACGTCATAGTTAAAGCAGCAGAAGCATTGACAACAGGGGGTGCCCATACACCTAACCACCGGTGGGTTATTTGCGCCGCGTTATCACAGGTAAATGCACTGTATCCGAATAAAAAATATGTTGCCCGTGTAGAAAACTGGCTGGCCGAACGAATTTTTATGGACAGCGAGGGACATTATCCTGAACGGAGCTCTAATTATTCTGCGGTCGAAAACAATTCTCTCATCACCATAGCCCGGTTATTAAATAAGCCATCATTATTGCAATATGTGCGGAAGAACCTGGAGATGACCTATTACTACATGGAAACCAACGGCGATCTTGTTGTTGCAGATTCTCGCAGGCAGGATCAATATACCGGGAAGAGTATCGTGTCTTTTTATCACTATTACAGGTATATGGCGATAAAGGACAACAACAAGTTTTTTGCTGCCATAGCCAGGATGATTGGGAGCATGGATGGCTTTAAAGAGGAAGTGCTGGACCGGTCCTTATTTATCTTCCTTGAAAATACATTATTACAAAAGGAGCTTCCGACACCTGCTCCCTTGCCAATTAATTATGAGAAACTCTTCACGACCTCTCACCTCCTGAGAATAAGAAGGAGTAACACAACCGCTACTCTATTTGGTGGAATTGATTGGCCGATCATTATCGCATCGGGCCGATCAAACAGCCCTAACTTTTTTTCCTACCGGAAAGGCAATGCAATAATGAAATACCTGCGGCTGTCTTCCGGCTTTTTCAGCATGGGTTATTTTTATAGTGAGGGGTTAAAGAAAGATGGCAATAAGTATATTCTGCACAAAAAACTGGAAGTGCCGTATTATCAACCTCTGCCTAAAGACAAAAGAAATAGCACGGGTGATTATAAACTTTCTCCAAGTATCGACGACCGGTTCTGGAATAAAATGGATTTTAGAAACAGGCCTGTTAGTAATGTGAAAACATTGGAAACGGTGATTACGTTCATTGAGACAAATGGAAGCGTTGAATTGAACTTTCATGTCAGAGGTTTGAAAGATGTGCCGGTAACGATTGAGCTTTGTTTTTTGGAAGGAGGAACATTGTCAGGCGTTTCAGCTTCAAAAGATGACAATAACTTCTTGGAAAAAGGTTTTGGGGAATACCAACATGGTAATGATACGATCCGGTTTGGACCAGGTTTGGTTGCACACAGATCAATTAACGGGCTGGAAGGGGAACGATACAGCACCCATTTTGGCAGCTTGAGAACAGAGGGCATGCATGTATATCTCACAGGCATTACGCCGTTTAATCACACGATGGTATTTAACTGAGATGGTTGCTTGTTGATGGAGCCAGGAAAATATTTGATGCCACCTGCCATTCCGGTACAATGGATTTTCATGCCGGCACAAAGAACACAACGTTGTGGGCTTCGTGCCCCGGAGCTTCGGGGCTTTGTGTTCTTTGTGCTAGTTCTTAACGATCTTATTTTAGTAATACTTTTTATAATTCGTATCAAAAGTATTTCCCTTGTCATCTACGAATTGGTTTAGATGCACTGCGCCGGAAGAAACAATCGAGTTATCGTGAAAGATATGATTTGCTCTTACGATGTCAGTATAATGGATCAGCCTGCCTGTCACGATCTGAGCCGAAGTCATAGCGGCATTATTGCCATATGATGGGTTGCATTTAGTAAAAAGATTGGAGGATATGTTAGTTTGCTGAACACCGGTGAGCTTAATCAACGCATCTGTAGAATCCATCGTGGTGCAATTAGTGAGCTTATTTTTCGTGAACGTTAATTTAGGTCCTAACGTACTTTCATCAGGGCCGCCACGGTAAACGGATAATAAAACACCTTTCAATTCACTGAATTCGTTGTTGGTAAATGAGACCATTTCTGCGTTGTAATATCCCCTGTTATCTGTTTCATCCTTTAGCATAAAACCATCCACCCGGTTGTTGGAAATTTGACAATTGTGAACGACAATACTATCAGCCACCATAGATTTGTAAGCGTTAAAAAGATTTTGGGACCCATTGCTTCTGTTAAATGAAGAAATAATGCAATCAGAAATAGTGAGGCTGTAGTGATCAGAAGGGCCACTACTGTCGGAAGAAATAAAACTGGTTGCCTTTACCCCGCTGCCGGTGATATTAAGGTTGCGGAGACTAAGCTTGCCGTTGCCAGCAATGATAATCGCAGCCTGCATCTCACCAGTTGTAAAATAAGTTGTGTTCTGCCGGCTGCCTGTAAATTCAACGGGCTTGGTAATGACAAAGGGCTTGCTCAGGATATACTCCTTTCCGGTCAACCGGATAATTACCGGTTCTTTTCGTTCGAGTTGTTTAATCACTTCTTCTGCAGTTGCACAATTGACCATTAACGGAGTGGCTATTCCGACATTATTTTTTTTAGAAAACCAGGCTGCTCCACTGGAAGTATACACCTTCTTTTCCATCATCGGGATCATGTCTATATGAGGATACTGTGGTCCTGACCTATTGCTGGTTGCAACAGGTTTTTGCCTGGGTACGTTAGTTTTCACAAAACCATTAGCCAGGACCTGGTTGACATTCTTACTTACATTATTCTTCGCGAACCTGATGCCCCCAATATCATCCCATGCCCTGTAGATAATGCTGTCCCTCGTATTGTAAAAACTGTTATTGCTAAAGATCACATCGTCCGGGGGCAAAGTTCTTTCAGCATCGCTGCCCTCACCCAAACTCATAGGTGCACATTCATAGAATGTATTGGAAATGATTTGGGCTTTGGTTACCTGCACATAGCGGTGAGCAGGTGAATTCGGAATCCCGTTCATGATCGCCAGGGGTGAGCGAAAACCTTCACCTCTGCATTTATAGAATACATTGCTCACTACTGCCTGCCCTTTGTTAATTACACGAACGCCGCCGGTGCCCGGTTTATCATTGCCGATAAAAATATTGCCCGCGACAAGGTTATTATCCCCATGACGCAGTACCACTGAACCCTGGCATTCCCTGAAAATGTTTTCTTTAACTGCATTGCCGCCCGATTTAATGGAAATGACCTCAGCTTCTCCGTCGCAGCTTTCAAAATAGTTATCGGCAATCTGCGTATTGGAATTAAACTGGCAATGCTGTGATAATCCCACACGGATGATCTCACCCCCATTGGATGCCAGCGGAATTCTCAGCCCAAAATAATTATGATCTATGTAATGAAAGTTCTCCCGGCTCCGGTCATCATCCAATATCACGGCCAGCAACACTCCCATGTTTTTTTTATTGACAAAACTGCAATGGTCAAGTTTATTGTTCTTGCCGTAAAATAGCACCCAGTTGTTTTCATCCATTCGTTTTGGGTTATTGAAATCATCGATCACACAATTCGTGATGCGGCAACTATTGGCTAACCGGTTCTTATCGATCCTGAATTCAAACACTGCATCGTCACCTGAATAACCATTCATGAAATACAAACCTTCTACAACAATGAAGCTTCCTCCCAGTTTCAGCATTGAGTTACCCGAGATAATTACTTTACCTGCTGTTTGTGCCCTGAAAACTATGGGCTGCTCTTTCGTACCCTTGCAATTCAACGCGATCGTTACATTTTTCCAATCGCCGTCTTGTAAAACGACAATATCGCCGGGGCGGGCGTTTGCATTGGCCTTGTTGAGCTCTTCGATATTCTTCACAACAATTGTATTGGAAAAGCCTAACGCAGAGATGAACAATAGAAAATTAAGAAGCAGCAATCGGTGCATAAAATCTGTTTAAACCGTCCATTTCGCGGCCGGTAATGATAGGACTTAAATCTGCAAGATAAACAGTTACAGCAGTACCGGAAGAAGCGTTTCCGGAATCGTTTTCGTTGTAGATTTTTCCTATATGTCTGACATAGAGTAGGAGCTAATCTGAATTTGCCACGGATGCACGGAGTTTCACAATGCGACCTTGATCCGTGAATCCCCGCCTGAATGACTCAGTCAGGCAGGCGTGGCCGTTGTTTAACAAGTTCCATGCACCATTTTTCAAACTGGCCGACTACCTGGCAACGTCAACAAAATCATTTCCGTTATAAATTTCAGCATTTGAAATTTTTCAACGGAAAAAAAACAGCCCATTCTAATTTCGATTTATATTACACGGGGGATGTACCAGGCGGATAACACATTACTGAATTCTTAAATAACGAGTATGAAAATAACCGGGAAATTGAAAGTATTCATTGAGGACAGCGAGGTGTCATGGGAAATAGCCGCACCCGGCATACGCAGAAAGGTCATGGCATGGGATGAGAGGGTGATGATGGTAAGGGTAGAATTTGAAAAAGGGGCCGTCGGTACTTTACATCAGCATCTTCATTCACAGATCAGCCATGTACAAAGCGGCGTCTTCGAAATAGAAATAGGTGGCGAAACGAAAATACTTCGCCAGGGTGATGCTTTCTATGTCCCGCCAAATCTATTGCATGGAGCTGTTTGCCTGGAACCGGGTGTACTGATAGATATATTCAGTCCAATGAGGCAAGACTTTGTTAAGCCAACTTCATAATAGTTATCTTAAATGGTCATTCGGCTACAACTTGGGTGGTATTCTATCATCGATCAATTTTTTACTGACAAATAAAACTATCCGGTAAATTTTTTTTTGGTAGTAAATTTATAATTCAGCTGGTCCTATTTTTAGATTTACTAAATGTCTTCTGCTATGAAATTTTTTTCAATCTTCGCGTTAATGGGTTTTATGGCCCTGGTCATGTCATTTGATCCAGGAGCGACAGCCAAAGGTGATAAGTATGGATACCGGGACACTTTACCTGAGCCATTTGCAACCACATCCGTACGAAACAATAGTAAAGTCATTGGTTGGCCAAAGGATATGACGCCGGTGGCACCGCCTGGGTTTACCGTGTCGAGATTTGCTGATAATCTCAGTGATCCACGTTGGATATATGTGGGCGACAATGGAGATGTGTTTGTTTCAGAACCGAGAGGGAGTAAAAACATTGTTTTGTTGCGGGATAATGATAAAGATGGAGTGGCTGAAACGAGGCATGTTTTTCTCTCCGGCCTCAACCGGCCATTCGGAATGCTGATCATTGGTAATAAATTCTATGTGGCCAACACCGATGGCGTTCTTGAATATCCCTATGAACAAGGGGCGACAAGTATAAGCGGCGAAGGCAAAAAAATTATTAACCTGCCTGCCGGTGGGTATAACAATCACTGGACAAGGAATATCATTACGAATGCACAGAAAAATAAGATCTATATCTCCGTCGGCTCCGGAAGTAATGTAGGGGAGAATGGAATGGACAATGAAATTCGAAGAGCAAATATTCTAGAAGCAAACCTGGATGGCAGTAATGAAATAGTATATGCAAGCGGGTTACGCAACCCGATTGGTATGGACTGGGCGCCCGGAACTCAAACTTTATGGACAGCCGTGAATGAAAGAGATGGATTGGGGGATGACCTCGTTCCTGATTATATCACCAGTGTAAAACCCGGGGGATTTTATGGTTGGCCCTATTCGTATTTTGGAAAGCATGAAGATCCGAGACGCAAAGGTGAAAGACCTGATTTGGTAGAAAAAACGATTGTACCGGATGTGGATGTCGGTTCGCACACCGCTGCCCTGGGGTTGGTATTCTATACAAAGAAGAGTTTTCCCGAAAAATATCGCCAGGGCGTTTTTATTGGGCAGCATGGTTCATGGAACCGGTCTGAGCTTTCCGGGTATAAAGTCTTGTTTGTTCCTTTTAAGAACGGTAAGCCTTCGGGCAAGCCGGAAGATTTTTTAACAGGTTTTATTGCGGATGCAGGCAAGAGCGAGGTATATGGAAGACCGGTTTGCACAGCTTTGTTGGCAGATGGTTCGTTGCTGGTGTCGGATGATAGTGGAAAGACTATATGGAGGGTGCAGTATAAAAAATAATGACGATTATATTGATAGTGCAGCTGTAGAATTTTAAACCACATATGAGAACACGGATGACACTGAATACACGGATATTCACAGATCATATCCGTGTTCTTGTATTGTTTGAACCACATAGGAGAACACGGATGACACCGAATACAGGGATATCCACAAATCATATCCGTGTAAATCTTTTGAATCCGTCTTATCCGTGTTCTTGTATTAATTAGTAAAGTGAAATAGTTTCCCGAAAATTTCCATGAATGGGTCCCTGTCCACCACGGTGTAGTAAAAAACGCCACCGATCCAGCCATGGAACAGACCCAGGACATAAATATTTCTTTCGCTTAAATAGATCCATCCATAAAACATAGCAAGAACAAATGTGCCGGCTATTAACCATATGAAAGGGTAATGAATGATCGCGAATAAAAATGCTGAAATCAGAATTATGATGCCTTTGTTCAGATTTTGTCCTTTGAGATCCTGCATGTTCCCTGCAGTAAGAGCAATTAATAAGAACTGCTGAATAATTCCCCAGATCGGGTATAAGATCAGAATTGGGATAATATGCCAGGTGAGATTTATAGTGCCCTGGTAAAGCCCGGTAGCGATACAGGCGATCAAAGCAAAAATTCCAAACGGCAAAACTCTTCTCAGAACGCTTTTGAAATTATCCGTTCTGAATCCCCAGTATTTTCTGATACCTGCTGTTGTACTGCTCCGGTAAATGATGTAACCTATCCATGACAACGTGGCCGCTGCAATATAAGGAAGTTGCCATTCGAGGTAGTCCATAAAAAGGAACTTACCTGTGGCAGTCAAAAGGACTGCTGCAATCTCTAAGATTCTTCTTTTATTTGAAATAGAAAGTGAAGTCATGGTGCAGGCCTGTGTAATAAAACTCTTACTTCAACTCCAGCACCACCACACTCTGCGCCGGCAACTCCACCACCAGCTCACTTCCTTCCTTTTTTACCCCGCTAAACGTAGCAATCTTGATATTGTTCGGATTTTCAAACGTATTTATATCCGTCAATTTTTTTGAGGTTAATATTTGCCCGGTCACTGTTTGCCATTTAATTCCAACCAGGTTTGATCGCAAAGAAATATTCTTATTCGGATTAAGATTGACAAACGAAATATGCACTGCACCGTTTGTTGTATCCAGGGATGCGGAAACATTCAGGGCCGGAATTTTTCTGCCGTCCACTTCATAATCGGGTGAATTAAAACTAACCGGTAACCATTTCGCATCCATATGTACTTTATAAAGATCGAATACATGATATGTCGGTGTCAGCAGCATCTGGTTCCCTTTGGTAAGGACGATGGCCTGCAACACATTGATCGTTTGGGCAAGGTTTGCCATCCTTACTCTTTCACAATGATTGTTGAAAATATTCAGCGTGGTACCTGCTACCAATGCATCACGGAAACTATTTTGCTGGTATAAAAATCCAGGATTGGTTCCAGGTTCTACATCCGTCCAGATTCCCCATTCATCCACCACAAGGGCAACTCTTTTTACCGGATCATATTTATCCATGATCGTTGAATGGCGTGTGACCAGCTCCTCCATGAACAAACAATTTTTCATGGTATTGAAATACTCTTTCTCATCAAAGCTGGTGGCAGATCCTTTCTTGCCCCAATTGCCTGTTGGGAGCGTATAATGATGCAGGGTGAGCCCCCACATCCGGTTACCGGCATTTTTCATCAATACATCTGTCCAGTTGTAATCGGATACATTGGCGCCGCTGGCAATTCTATACAATGGAGCATTACGATAATTTCTTGCGTAGGTAGCATAGCGTTTGTATTGATCAGCATAGAATTCAGCGGTCATATTTCCACCACAGCCCCAGCTTTCATTACCTACGCCCCAGAATTTTACGCGCCATGGCTCTGCTCTTCCATTATCTTTTCTTAATTCAGTCATGGTGCTTTGTGCATCGGAGTTTAAATACTCAACCCATTTCGCCATTTCTTCAACTGTGCCGCTTCCGACATTGGCAGCGATATAAGGTTCACAACCGAGCAATGAACACAATTCTAAAAACTCATGTGTGCCAAAGCTATTGTCTTCAGAAACACCACCCCAGTTGGTATTTACCATGTGTGGCCGCTCTTTACGCGGACCAATCCCATCTCGCCAATGATATTCGTCCGCAAAACAACCTCCCGGCCATCTTAGATTAGGCACTTTTATTTTTTTCAAGGCATCAACGATATCCAGGCGAATACGATCCTTTTTACGAACAGTAATTGAATCACCCACCCAGAATCCATCATAGATACATCTTCCAAGATGTTCAGAAAAATGACCGTAAATATGACGGCTGATAACAGTCTTTGGATTGGAGCCGTCAATGGTTACTGCTACCGGGGCCTGGGAAAAGCCAGTTTGGTTAATGATTACTGCCAATAAGATAAAAGCGGCGCTTTTTTTCATACAGATTTTTTTTATGAAGACACTGATATAATAACTCGGTTACAATGGTGAATTGTCATGTGCATTTATGCAGGCTATAATTTTCGTTTAATAAAAATAGGATAAAGAAAATGTATCTGTAAACTTTTGAAATAAGAAAGAAAGTCTCAATAACAGTAGTGTCGGTTTGCAATTCTTCCGATAAGGCAGGATAGTGCAGGACGATAAATGGTTGGAACAATAATAATTTTAAATGACATTTTCGATTGCCACAATAAAAACTGCTTTATGAAATTTAAATCCACGCTTGCAAAAGCCGGTGCAATGTTTGTAGTTCTTTCGATTTTTCTCTATTCCCCGCAAGTAAATGCACAAAATTCTTTAACCGTCAGCGGCAAAATAACTGATGAAAATGCGAAAGGCATTCCGGGTGTTACTGTCCAGGTGAAAGGAACGAATAACCGCGTGACAAGTTCGCCGGAAGGATCTTTTACGATCTCCGGTGTTAACGGCAAAGATATTCTTGTGTTTACTTCGGTGGGCTACCTCGAACAGGAAATTCCTGTAAACAACCAATCAGTCATTAACCTTTCGCTTGATATTTCACAAAAGACGCTCAGTGATGTTGTAGTGATAGGTTATGGTACGCAAAAGAGGAAAAATGTCACGGGCGCTGTTAGTTCATTTGATGCGAGGAAACTAGGGGAACGGCCCGTTCTGAGGGTTGACCAGGCTCTGGTGGGACAGTTGGCCGGTGTCAGGGTCAAACAAACCACTGGTACACCGGGTAAAGGATTCAGCATACAGGTACGTGGCTCCGGATCTATCAGCGGAGGTAATGAGCCTTTATATGTTATAGATGGTTTCCCTTTAACCCAAAATTCTTCCAATACGGCTACGGGTTCCTTTTCAACAGGGAATCCTTTAGACAATATTAATCCTGGAGACATAGAAAACATTGAAGTGTTGAAAGATGCGGCGGCAACGGCGATTTACGGTTCAAGGGGAGCGAATGGTGTTGTAATGATCACTACAAAACACGGACAATCTGGTAAGGCAAAAATCAGCTTTAATACTTATTTGGGATATAATCAAACAGCAAAAAAATTAGAAATGATGAATGGCCAGCAATGGATTGACCAGGCCACTGAAGTAATTAATGCAACTTATGTTGCACAATTCAAATCTGTGGGGGCATTAGCTACAGATGATATGGCTACCCGGCTGTCGAGAACTGGCGGGAATAACCCCAACTACATACCTGACCCAAGGTGGACAATGCCGGGCCATCCCGGTTTGCGGTTTATAGATTGGCAGGACGAGTTAGAAAGGAAAGGTCAAATACAGAACTATGAGATTTCAGCTAGCGGGGGAAACGATGTGGTCAAGTATTATTTATCAGGAAACTATGGATATCAGGAGGGATTTGTTATAGAGACGAATTATAAATCTTATTCATTGCGGGCAAACTTAGAAGTCAATGCTTCCAAAAAAATAAAATTTGGTATAAATATCGCCCCAACCTATTCAATTTCCGAGGATCCTGGCGTAGAAGGCAAAGACCAGATTTTTCACCAGGCTCTAAGCCTGGCGCCTGTGCAGGAAGACACAGTCGGTCTTTTACCAAATACCGGAAAAAATTTTGAATATCTCTGGAGCAGCAGTACTAATTCACCGTATGGTAAATTGACATATAATGTAGGTACAAATAAGAGATACCGCACTTTAGGCACTCTTTTCGGAGAATTTCAGATCATTAAGGGATTAAATTTCAGAAGCAGTGTCAATTTTGATAACGTCGATAATATAGCAACCACTTATGTGCCTTATACCACCACCGGAAGGGCTCAGCAGGTCATGAGTGCAACAGGAGTAGTGACTGCTGGACCAAGCAATACAAGAATATTTACCGGATCAAATAATCTTCTTTCGGCTACATCAGGTACTTATAGAAGTTATCGCAGACAAACTTTTGTGAATGAAAACACGCTTACCTATAATACCGTTTTCAAAAAAGACCACGGCATTACTTTGCTGGCAGGATATGCTTATAACTGGGATCGTTTTGACCAAAGTGCAATAAGCTCAAGTGGCGGATATAACAGTGCAACGATACAAACATTGAATGCGGCCGCAACAGTAACTGGTAATACTACATCCACCCAGAGTGTTTTCATTTCTTATTTTGGACGTCTGCAATATGGATATAAGGATAAATATCTTTTGCTGGCAAGTTTGAGGAGGGACGGTTCTTCAAGATTTGGGGCAAATGAACAATTTGCATTATTTCCTGCGATATCATTAGGATGGGTAGCGACAGAGGAAAACTTTATGAAAGCAATGACTGTGATCAGTCATTTGAAGATAAGAGCTTCTTATGGTGAATCCGGAAATGATAATTTGGGAAATGATTATGCCGCCATCGCAACTATCGGTAATGCGAATTACGTTTTTGGTTCAACACAGGCGATTGGAATTGGTCAGGCCCCCAATGTGTTGGCTAACCCGGATTTGAAATGGGAAAAATCGAAAACGTATGATTTCGGACTTGACTTTGGTTTTTTAAGAAACCGGATTACCGGCTCCTTCGATTACTATAATAAATTAAATTCTGAACTTTTATTAAATGTTCAGGTTCCGGCAGCAACAGGTTTTACATCTTACCTTAATAATATTGGTTCAGTAAGGAATATTGGTCAAGAACTGGAAATAACCTCACGTAACATAGTAGGTAAATTCCAATGGACCACTTCCGTCAATGTAACACATAACACCAACAAAATAGAAGCTTTGGCCCCCGGTCAGACCCAGATCATCATCCCCAATGGTTTTACCGTATCCGATGCAATACTACGTGTTGGTGCGCCGATAAACAGTATTTATGTTTTGAAAGTGCTTGGATTTTTAACAGCCAAGGATATTACCGATGGTGTGCCCCGTTACAATGGCACTACTGAACAGCCCGGTGATTTTAAATTCGAGGACCTAAACAAGGATGGCGTAATAACAGAAGCCGATAAACAGATTGCGGGACACCCCAACCCTGACTGGACGTATGGAATTACCAATACAGTGAAGTATAGAGGTTTTGATTTTAGCATATTGGTGCAGGGGCAGGCCGGAGGTTCAATATTCTCCCAATTCGGTCGGTCTATTACAAGGCCTGGACAAGGAAGATCGGATAATCATCCCGCATCTTTTGTCAATCGGTGGTATTCAGAAGCTAACCAGGGAGAAGGGAGATTTAGCAAGGCATATTCAACTTTTAATAGCCCGATTACCTCGGCTACTGATTGGTTATATTCATCCGATTATATTCGTGTACGAAACATCACATTAGGATTTGATTTAAAAACCGTGATTAAAAAGAATTTTTTACAGGCAGCACGTGTGTATTTTACTTTAGAAAATTTCTTCGGGCATGATAAATATGTCAATGGTTTAAACCCCGAGGCAACAAATACTGGTATAAGTACAAATGCCGCATACCCCGAAGCGGGAGACTATGGCGCAATGCCACTTTCAAAATCATTGATATTCGGAGTAAATATTACTTTTTAATTACCCTAATTTTTTTAAAATGAAAAAGACAACATTTTCATTAATCATAATAGTGGCAATCTTTATTTCGTCTTGTGAAAAGAAATTAAACCAAATTCCCATTTCGACGGCAACAACGGCGACGTTCTATGCTCAACCCAGCGATTTTATTCAAGCTGTTAATGCCGCTTACAATGCCTTGAGAGGATATCCCGACAGATTAATGGAGCTTTCTGAAGTAAGATCAGATAATATCTATCCCTCCAATAATGATGTCGGTCGTGACCATGATCCTATTAATAATTTTGCACCGGGAATCGCTTCGAATGTTTATGTTGAGGAAGGATGGAGGGCGGACTATAGTGGTATATTCAAAGCCAACACGGTACTTGAGCAACTTACTAAAAATGCCAGCTTTGTCGGTTCGACGGCTTTGGCAACAAGATTAAGTGCTGAAGCAAGATTCCTTCGCGCATTCTTTTATTTCGACCTGGTTAAATATTATGGAAAGGTGCCTATTGTTGATCGTACGGTATCTGCAGCTGAAGCTAATACCATTCCCCGCAGCCCGGTTACTGACGTGTATGCTCTTATCATTTCTGATTTGCAATTTGCCATTGCAAATTTGCCGGCTAATTTCTCTGGTGCCTATCCTTCTTATGGCGCAACCGATATTGGCAGGGCTACTAAATATGCTGCCGAAGCAATACTTGCACAGGTTTACATGACACGCTCCGGACCCAATTATGGTATAGAAGGAGCTGGGATGGGACTTAATGAATGGAACTTAGCATTGCCTTTATTACAAGATATTATTAGCAGCGGGGTGTTTGTTTTTAATCCTGCACAGTACGCCTTTCCCGTGCCGGCTACGGGCATTTTTTCATATAGCAACCAAAATCCCGGATATACTACTGGTAACAGGGAGGCCATATTTGATGTAATGTATCTAACGCAGGCAAACTCGGGATTAGGGGCTACGTATCCATGGGTTCTTGTGCCGCAGGACTTTTTCAATGCTTATGGAAATCCCTCAACGAGCGGAGCTTTGGGGGCACCATCCGTATCAAGCAATCTGGTGAGTAGTTATGTTTCCACTGATAAACGAGTCGCACCAACTATTCACACGACACAGTACGGAAGCAGTGTATATCCATTTTTTAGAAAATATTTAGATACAACCAAAGTGCCTTCAACCAACAGTCGATTTGACTGGGCCATCAATTTTATCGCTGTCAGATATACAGATGTATTAATGCTTAAAGCTGAATGTATATTACACGGTGCTCCAGGTACACAAGGTGATGTTGATGCAATCGTTAACCAAGTGAGGGCAAGGGCGGGTCTGGGTGCTATATCCAATGTTAATTTAGACCAATTATTTGACGAACGCAGACGAGAGTTTGCCGGGGAGGGCTCACGGTGGTTTGACTTGCAACGAAGTGGTAACCTGGTAACTATTATGAACGCCTGGAGAACCGTTGAAGATGCCACACTACACAAAATAAGCCCGATAACGGCCAATCATATTATCTATCCTGTACCACAAACGCAGTTGGATGCCGCACCGGGATTATACACACAAAACCCCGGATACTGATTTTTTCCAAGCAGTCGTTTTAGATTAAAAGCGCCCCGCCTGATGCGGGGTCTTTTTTTGACCGAACCCTGTGACTTGAAATTCATTCCCCGCGGTTTATTTCACAACCATAATAGGGCAATTGCCATTCAATCTTAATTCAGGAATATAAAGTGAATTTAGATTCTTAAGCAAATAACATCAATTGTTCCTGCTTAAAGCGTGAAAAATAATTACTTGTCCATTATACAGTTATACCCGGTCCTGCATCTCGAAAACAGGATGGTGCAGGACGATTAATTCTCTGATAATTACAAACTTTAAAGGATCATTTTACGATTGCTTAAACTAAAACTGCTATATGAAGAAACTGAAATCCTTACTTGCAAGAGTCTTTACAATCTTTGTTTTATTAGTATTATTTATTTCTCCGCCATCCCGGCTTCAAGCCCAAAATACATCTGTGACTGTAAGCGGAAAGATTACAGATGAGAGCGGCAGCGGACTTCCCGGAGCAACTATACAAGTGAAAGGAACCAGCACCAGTACGGTTTCAACCGCTGACGGTTCTTTCCGGATCACGGCTCCCGGACCCAGGAGTATATTGATCGTTTCATATGTTGGTCTTGCTTCACAGGAAGTCGCCATCAACAACCGCCAGGTAGTGAATGTTTCGTTGTCGCCGGATGCGAAGGCATTGGATGAGGTTGTTATGATTGGTTATGGCACGACTAAAAAAAGTGATGTAACCGGCGCTCTTACCAAGATCTCCGCTGAAACGATCCGGGAACGACCGGCGCAGAATATATTACAGGCAATTCAGGGTAAAGCTGCCGGAGTTCATGTATCGACCAACTTCAAGCCAGGTGAGCTTCCCGTGTTGATCATTCGTGGTTACCGGGATGTTCCCGGCGGTGCGTCTAATTCTCCCCTTTATGTTATTGATGGTATTCCGCTGGTAAATGCCCTCGGAGTGAATTCATTTACCATGAGCGATATCAATCCAAATGATATCGCTTCCATCGAGATCCTTAAGGATGCATCTGCGACAGCTATATATGGTTCGAGGGGTGCCAACGGGGTTGTGCTTATTACTACTAATAAAGGAAAAAGAGGAAAGGTCTCACTGGGCTACAGTTCTACCATTTCTCTCGACTCTTATCACTCATTAACTGACTGGATGGATGGAGGAGAGTATGTAGACAGGTGGCGGCAGGCATTAATAAATGGACGTCTCTATCAAACAACAACAAATACCAACCTCAATGTTCCTGCTACTATAGGGTATCCTGATCCTTTTTTAGACCGCGATAAAATGGGAGGTCTCACAGCAGATCAGACTTCTCTTGCCTCTGTATGGATGGGATACGAATGGGATGTTTATGGTGTGACACCCAAAATGCGTCCTACTACGGCTGCAGAACAACAACTCGGTTGGCCGGCGATGGTCCCCGTTTACAATTCCAGAAACGTCCGGAGCTATGATTGGCCCGCCGACGCATCTCAACAGGGGTTGACTCAAAATCATCAAATTTCAGTTACTGCCGGATCCGACATATCACGGTTGTCAATATCTCTTACTTACTATCGTCAAAAAGGAGTTCAGGTGGATCAGGATTATAGTCGCTATTCTGTAAATGTGGGTGGTGATATCTCACCTACCAAATGGTTTACCCTTGGAACATCTATCATAGCATCTTTGTCGGATCAGAGTTTCGGCATACAGGCGCCGAATACTTCAAATACCGGTTCTAAGGATCTTTATTCAAGGGCCACCGATCAATTTCCTTATGCTTTACCTAAAGATGCAAATGGTTTCTGGATAAGAAACCCCGGAGGGAATCTTTCGTTGTGGAACCCTTTGATAGATATTAATCAATCACTGAATGACAGGCGCAGCACTGCTGTATTAACCAGCGTATTCACTGAAATAAAGTTTACACCCTGGCTAAAATACCGGATGAATCTCGGTCTTCAGTACCGGCAGTTCAGATCAGGTACATGGACCGGCCCTGATGCAACAAGTCATCTCAAGACCCCCAGTACAGCGGGCTATGCTACGCAAGACAATTTTTCATGGGTTATTGAAAATTTGCTCTATGTAGACAAAACAATTAATAAGGTGCATAAAATAGGAGTGACGTTACTTCAATCATCCCAAAAGTCCCGGAGAGAAAATACCAGCACCAGCGTGACAGGTCTTATCAATCCTCTTAGCTTGTGGTATGATGTAGGATCTAACACTGCGGGGAATCCTGGTATTGGAACTGGCTTCACGGAAAACACCCTTACTTCTTTCATGGGCCGTGTGAATTATACGTTGATGGATAAATACCTGCTTACGTTTTCGGGTCGTGCCGATGGCTCTTCCGTTTTAGCGCCGGAGCATAAATGGGATTTCTTTCCTTCCGCAGCCATTGCCTGGAAAATGCAACAGGAAAACTTTTTAAGCTCCGTAAACTGGATCAGTGAACTTAAGCTCCGCCTTGGTTATGGAGTTACAGGAAATTCGGCCGTTGATCCTTACACTACTTCAGGTCCCCTGAGCAGGAATCCTTATGTATTTGGTTCTGTTGCAGGGATTGGGTATTTACCACAGTTGGTGCAGAACCCCGATCTGAAATGGGAGAGTACGACGCAAACGAACATAGGGCTTGACTTTGGAATTTTACAAAGCCGCATATCCGGTTCAATTGAAGTGTATGAACAAAACACTACTGATTTGATTTTCCCAAAAACACTTCCTGCGGTATCGGGATATGTTCAAAAATTTCAGAATATTGGCAAAACCAGGAATAGAGGTATAGAGTTGACTGTGTCAGCAACTGTTTTGCAAAAAAAGGATTTTAGCTGGAACCTGGATGTAAACTGGGCGAGAAACAAAGATGAGGTTGTTGAACTGGTAAACGGAAAACAGGATATGGTTGCTGACCGCTTATTTATTGGTCAGTCTTCACAGGTTTATTATAATTATGCCAATGCCGGTATCTGGGGAGGTGATTCAAAAGATTTGGCGGAGATGGCCCTCTTCAATGCCAATGGAACTTTGTTCCGTCCCGGTAATATCAGGGTCGTTGATCAGAATAACGATAAAAGGATTGATGCATCTGATATGATAATCCTGGGAACACCCCGTCCAAAATGGAGCAGCGGTATCACCAATACATTCCGTTATAAGAACTGGCAATTGAACGCCTTTTTATATCTGCGTTGGGGTCAAACATATTTCGGAGGGTATCCAAATTCTTATGGTGGTACATTTCCCAATGGCCGTGTAGAAAATGATTTATGGTCATGGACGAATGCAGGTGGACGCTGGCCAATGCCAAATGCTGCTACAAGCCAAACCAATCTTACCGCCGCCATGCAATATAATAATGGTTCATTCGGGGCACTAAGAAATATTTCCATTTCCTATGGTGTTCCCAAAAACGTGATAGGAAAAATTGGCATGAATGATCTTGTAGTGAATTTCCAGGTACTTAATCCGTTTATGTTCGGACCGGGAGTGGTAAAATGGGGCATCAATCCTGAAGACGATACCAACTGGACCATTGCCTCTACCAATACTAATCCTCTGGGCGGAACAAATAATAACACGATTTTGCCAAGAAGTTTTGTGTTTGGAATAAGGGCAGCTTTTTAATTTAAAAGACAGGGCATCGTTAGAAAAAAACAAAAATCTTTTTATGAAATATAACATCAATAAATATATAGTGCTTCCCGGGCTGGTTATTTTATTTATCAGCGCCTTTGTTTCCTGCAAGAAATTTCTTACAGAAAAACAAGTGTCCACGCTAACACAAAATTATTACAACGATGAAAGCGGGCTCACCTCGCTTATCAACGGGCTCTATGTTTATTCCCGTGTTAAACATGAATGGGAAGTGAATGGAGCCAGGCTGATCGAACCCGAAACTGATGCGTACATGACGTCCGCTGCTGCTTACGCGCAGATGACTTCCGCTAATTATGGCACCAATGTCAGCCTGATTGCCAATAATAATCTTACGAATTTTCTCGGGAGCGCCAATTCAAACTATGCGCCGATGGGCTCATATCCTCATATTAATAATTGCAACATTGCACTTGACGTGATCGATAATGTTAAGCCCGGCAAGTATGGCACTGATGAAACTTTTAGAAAACAAAAAAGAGCGGAAATACTTTTCCTGCGTGCATGGGCCTATTACCTGGTGTCAAATCAATTAGGAGATGTTCCCCTGTTACTCACTCCAAAACGTGAGGACAATGGCATTTACTTTTATCCAAAGGCAAAGCTGGAAGATATATACAAGCAGATTATAGCAGACACCAAATACGCTTACGAGAATTTAGTGACAACGAGCACCGAACGAGGTCGTCTGACCAAATGGGCGGCTGGCCATCTTTTAGCCAAACTCTATTTGAACCGGGCGCAGGCAGCAGCCTTTCAAAACAGCAGTGAAAATCATCTTAAGATGTTGTTTAAAGGGAATGTCGCTACTGACCTCGATTCTGTCATACTGATTGCTTCCGAGGTAATTACCGGAAAAGGAGGAGCCGGTGCCCTCGCTGCCGACTACTGGACATTATTCAACCCCGCCGTATCAGAATCAGGAGCTCAGCATTCCGAAGTGATATGGGCGGCCCAGTTTGATATTAATATCAGCCTCAACGGACGGTTTGGAGGTAATCGTTCATGTAATTATCATGTAGGTGATTATACCAACCAGACGGGCGTGATCCGTGCGATGGCATATGGACGTCCATTCGGTACGTTTAAGCCAACAGATTTTGCGTACGATAACTTCCGCGATAAAGTCTATGATTCCCGCTATTATAAGACCTTTTCCTATGAGTATATATCCAATGCTGCGAGTTTAGCTGCCAGCACATCCTTTGTCTGGAATGCGGCCGCGGCGACATGGTGGAATACTAATAAGCCCGCCGGCGAGCCAACAGTATCTGCTACTGCCCCTGCTCCAAACAATAAGAGGATCATCCCGGGCAAACGAGCCCTTATTTATATTGAGAATCAAAAAGACGAAGCCCTTGATTCAACGACCGTAATGAGTATGCCTTTTCAATTCATGGTGCGTTGGATCAGGTCGGCTAGCACGGACAAATATTATTACAGGCTCTGGCATAATGGTAACAATATGGGGCTGGCTACAGGAATGGTTGCTCCGTTTCTCGCTTCTAAAAAACTTGTTGATCCTACGCGTGGAGGCAGTTCGAGCGAAGCCAACTTCGATAGTGAAAATGGTACGCGCGACGCCATCCTAATGAGATTGGCTGAAACTTTTATGATACGTGCCGAAGCTTATGGAAGGAAAGGTCAATATGCACAGGCGGTTGCCGATATTAATGTGTTGCGTCAACGGGCCGCATATAAAGGAGGCGAAAGCCGTCCTGATGTTTTAGTACAATGGGAGCCTAAAGCCAGCCTACTTGCGGCCTCCGAGAAGATCCCACCGTATGCCGCGAATGGGGATGCGTATTCAAAGATTACGGTAACGGAGAATCATTTCACGCCGGGAACGCCACAAGCATTGGCTGAAGGTTATATTCCCACAGTTACTTCGAAAGCAGACATGTTCGTCCATTTCATTTATAATGAGAAGGCCCGTGAGTTTTTATCCGAAGGTGTCGCCTGGGAAGATCAGCACAATGCCGGTATATTATATGATCGTGTAGTGTATCTCAACCAGATGGCTTCCGACAAAACAGGGTTATGGCCGGTAGCGGCCAATACTGCAAATGGTAATGGGCAGGATGGAAATGGCAAAGGCCAAATGAAGAAACATTACACATTCAGGCCCTGGCCTAATTCTTACCTTGTTCAACTTACAGATCCGGATGGTAAGGTGTTCGATGCATCAGCCAGGGCTGCTTATCAGAATCCGGGTTATTAAATTATAGACCGCAAGTTGGAAAGTCCGGAAGTCCGAAAGAGCCTTCGATTGAATAACATCATCCTTTCGGACTTACTGACTTCCGGTCTTCCGGACTTAACTTTTTCCGCAAGCAATCGTTCAATAAGAAAAAGAATCCCGTCAAAGGACGGGATCTTTTTCATTTAGATTGACGTTATCGTAAGAAAAATTAACTTACATCACCAAAAGATTTAATTGTTTCAGATTTCTTACCTGCACTCGATTAATATTGATCTGAAGGCCTAAAAGGAGCTATGATTTATTTTCATAATGGGAACGATTGCGTAAAAAAAAACTACCATTTCAGGATAGTTCAGGATGAAAGTGTTAAATTAACATTTTACTATTGATTTACCTTTAAAACCTAATAGCTGCTATATGAACTACTCAACTGCACCATGCAGAAGTATGGGACTTCTCATATTTCTGATGTTTCTTTCATTTTTCGCATTTTCTCAGAATAATTTTAAGGTAGCTGGTAAAGTAACTAATGAAATCGGGAAACCCGTACAGGGCGCAACGGTACAAGTAAAGGGTACCACCATAGCTACTGCTACTGTAGCGGATGGCTCTTTTTCATTAATGGCTCCCTCAGGCACTTCAACACTGGTGGTCACATCGGTTGGATATGCTGAGCTGGAAGTTGCCATTGATAATAAATCAGAAGTGAACATATCCATTGTAAATGCTGCTTCCTCATTACAGGATGTTGTAGTTATTGGTTATACAACAGTTAAAAGGAAGGATGTAACCGGCGCGGTTGGGGGTATTAATCAGAAGGATATCAAGTCTCGCCCGGTTGACAATGCATTGGAGGCCATGCAGGGTAAAGTAGCAGGTGTTGATGTTGGTTCAAATGAACGCCCGGGCACTCTTCCATCTATTAATATTCGCGGTGTACGTTCTTTGACTGCATCAAACTCTCCATTATTTGTAGTTGATGGAATTCCATTAATAACTGGCAGCATCGATAATATCAATCCCCAGGATATTGAATCAATCGATGTCCTGAAAGATGCTTCTGCCACTGCTATTTACGGTTCTCGTGGCGCCAACGGGGTTGTTATCATTACTACAAAACAAGCGAAGGCAGGAAAATTGACATTAAGCCTCAATAGTTCTTTTACTCTTGATGAATTAGTTGATAATACAGACATGTTTGATGCCGGCGAGTTCATTACTTTTCGTCGCTGGGCATATTATTATGCGGGGTTAAATCCGACAACTGGTATCAGCACTTACCCCCGGGGAGACCAACCGGATTTAAACAGAGACAGAGTTTATTTTAGCGCAACTGCTGATCCTTATGCATGGGCTAATATCGCACAGGGATGGGCTTCTGGAACATGGGATCCTTCTAAAGTTAAGACTACAGATTGGAGGGGAATGGTTACACAACAATCCATGACTTCAGATAATCTACTCAGCGTAAGTGGTGGAACCGATAAAATTAAAGCGTATGCTTCTTTCGGTTATTTGAATAATGAAGGAACCATAAAAGGACAGTCATTTAAAAGATATACTGCAAGGGCTAACGTAGATATTTCTGCTACTAAATGGTTTTCTTTTGGAGCTAATTTAAACTTTAGTTATGGCACGCAACAATTTGGGCAATCCAATGCCGGTGTATCCACTGTTGGTACCCCGCAGGGAGGGTTATATGAATCTGCAAGGGGAGTATTCCCTTTTGCAGTACCTTTTGATTCTGCCGGTAACAGGATTTCATTTCCGGGAGGTGATAATGCTATAAAGACCGTTGTTGATGAATGGCAATATAATATTGATGAACGGGTAACACTGAGAGCTTTTGGAAGTTTATATGCCCAGGTAGATTTTGGTTCAATTGCCCCTGTATTAAAAGGATTGAAGTATCGTCTGAACTTTGGTCCGGACCTATCTTATTATCGTGGTGGAGTTTATATTGATAAGAACTCAGTGGCTAATGGAGGGAGCAGTAGCTATGCTTCACTCAACAAAACCAGTATCTATTCCTATACATTAGATAATTTGCTTTATTACGATAGAACCGTTGGCGACCACATTTTTGGATTGACTTTATTACAAAGTGCAACAGGTTATACAAGGGACACAAGTATTATAACAGGTCTGGGTGTCCCTTTATCTTCACAATTATGGAATTCATTATCAAGTGGTACAGTTACAGGGCAACTTAGTACTGGGACTGGAATCATTAAACAACAGCTCGTGTCATACATGGCAAGACTTAACTACAGCTTTAAGGATAAATATTTATTAACTGTTTCAGCTCGCCAGGATGGTTCTTCTGTTCTTGCAGAAGGACATAAATATTCATGGTTTCCTTCAGCTGCATTAGCCTGGAGAATTAGCAAAGAAAGGTTCATGGATGGTTTGGGTTGGATCAATGATCTAAAATTAAGAATTGGTGCCGGTGTTACGGGTAATTCAGCTATTGCACCTTATGCAACACAAGGTCCGGCAACATCACTTTTTTATCCTTTTTATACGTCCAGTACTGCAGGTTCAATACCAAATACAGTTTTGGCAAACCAGGAACTGGGTTGGGAAAAAACGACTCAATATAATGTCGGAGTTGATTTCAGCTTATTCAAAAACAGAATCTCCGGAAGTGTCGATGTGTATAAGTCAAACACATCAGATTTACTACTGCAGAGATCTATTCCAACTGTTACAGGTTTCACCACCACGTTTGCTAATATTGGTGAAACAGCAAACACGGGGGTAGATATTACACTAACAACAGTGAATATTAAGCAAAAAGATCTAATATGGACTACTACGACGAGTGCTGCATGGCAAAAAGATCATATTGTAACACTATCCAACGGAAAACAAAATGACATAAGCAATAACTGGTTCATTAATCAGCCAATTGGTGTAATTTATGGTTATAAGCCTCTCGGGTTATGGCAACCAAAAGATGCAAGTGAAATGCAGGCTTTTAACGCCAACGGTAATGCGTTTTCTGCTGGTAACGTAAGGGTTGAAGACGTTAACGGGGATCACAAAATTGATGGAAATAATGATCGTCAGATAATTGGATGGACTAGGCCTCGTTGGATAGTTGGTATGACAAATACTGTTAACTATAAAGGATTCGACTTTTCTATCTTTTTATACGGACGATTGAACTATATGTATAACTACGGAGGTGAAACAGAACCAGCACGATATGTTACAAGGAAGGTTAACTATTATACTGAAAATAATACAACAACTGCTGAATTTCAAAAGCCCATCTTCAATGCGGGTGGTGCGCCACTCGATCCTTATTATGCGTCATTAGGTTATTTGCATGCTTCATTTATTAAGATCCGAAACATATCATTGGGATATAATTTTAAAAGTAATGCTAAATTGGGGTTAACTAACTTAAGAATTTATGCCCAGGTGCAAAACCCCGGGATGCTCTACTCCCAGATCAAATTCCGTGATATGGATGTTGTTGGCCCAACCTGGAACAGAGGCTATACACTTGGAATCAATGCATCATTTTAATAATAATAATCAAATTGAATTATATGAATAAGTATAATATTTTTAAAAAATTAATAATTTTTGCAGGAGTACTTCTTATTATTCCGTCTTGCAAAAAAGATTTTTTGAAAGAAGAACTTACAACGGCACAAGGCAATGACTTTTATAAAACTGATGCTGGCATACAACAATTGGCCGTTGGTACGTATTACCAGGTTTTTGAGGTTCCGACAAACGGGGAATGGTTTTATTGTGCTACGAATTATGGAACGGATGAATTTCATATCGGTGGAGATCCGTCCAATTCACCCTGGAACAATTATGATGCAACTTTTAATCCCGGACTTGCTACCAATGGTAATTTGCAGGGAGTCAATAATCAATGGGATGCCTTATATATAGGGATCGGAGATGCTAATTTGTTAATTCAAAACGCTACAAATAGTACTTCCACAGCCGATGCTGTTAAGAAGACAGCTTTAGGGGAAGGATATTTTATGCGGGCATACTGCTATTTAAGATTGGTAAGTCAATTTGGCGCTGTACCGCTTAAGTTATCACCATCAACAACAGTTGAATTGGAATTTACAAGACAAGATCCAAAAGATATATACGATCAAATAATTAAGGATCTGCAACAGGCATCTAATCTGTTACCAACTGCAGGAGGCCCTTATCGTATTACAAAAGATGCTGCTTCGCATTACTTGGCAAAAGCATATTTATACAGGTCAAGTGAAATAAACAGTTCATGGAACGCTTCTACTGTGGCTGCAGACTTAGCAGCTGCTGTTACTCTTTGTGATGGGATAATCTCAAGGCACCCATTGGCTGCGGATTTTAAAAGTATATGGAATTTTACGGGTATCAATTCAGCAAATGAAACTTTACCGGAAGTTATCCTGTCTGCTCAATTAACCAATGATGTAACTACCAATCTTGGTACAGGGAATACTCAGCATTTGTATTTTGTTTCCAGGTATGATATCCAGGACCAAATGGCCCGTGATCTGACTGGCGACAGACCTTTTAGCCGGTTAGCGACCACTTACTACGACTACCGTTTATATGATATGGTTAATGATTCAAGATTTTGGAAATCCTTTAGAACTAAAAGCGCTGTAAATGGTACAGTTACTGCTCCAAATATTAAAGGTGACCTGGGAATTATGTTTGTAATTGATCAGCCAGGTGATACACGATTCCCGTTATCAAAAATTAGTAAAGGCACAATTGGCACGACATATTCTCTTGTTACTGATGTTAATGGCACCGGGAGACCAGTACCAACCACTTATGTAGCATATCCTAATGGCAGAAC
>JANWHX010000194.1 GCA_025450235.1 Chitinophagaceae bacterium
ATAAATTATCCCAGCTTGCAGTGCCAGTTGTGGAATTCAAACCATTTAACACGATGTTTTGTTGGTTCTCGCCGGTTCCGCCAAAAGTAAAATTATCTGACCGGGCATCTGCCCATTCGGTGAAACTGCCACCGCTGCTAAAAGTCTTTTGTATTTCATCATATATTGCCGCCACTCCCAATTGAGCGTGCTCCGGTGTTTTCCAAAACAATGCCGCCGACAATTCAGATATGGGTTGCTGATCCAGTTTCTTTGTGCATCCTGCTGCCAACAATGCAATTAAGGCGATATACAGGAATATTGATCGTTTCATTTTTTCTGAATTTAGAAGTTAACATTTAAGCCTCCACCAAATTCCCTTTTTCTTGGAAAACGTCCGCTGTCCTGTCCCGGAGTCAGCGCGCCACCCAACGAGATCTCCGGGTCATACCATTTATAATTGGTCCATGTGATCAGGTTATTCCCAAACAGAAATACGCTCACTGCCTGCAATTTGACCTTAGAAATAATTTTTTTCGGCACTTCATACGCGAGCCGGATGTTACGCAAGCGAATAAACGATGCATCTTCAATATAAAGACTGCTGCCGGCTCTTCCATTGCTGACCGCATTGTTCCTCGCAACCGGCCAGATCGTAACATCACCGGGTTTCCACCATGCGCCATGAATGTATACCGGCTCGGGTGTTACATTGGTCGTTGCATTCAGGTTTAATTGAACGCGGGCATTGTTATAGATCTCAGCGCCCCAGCTTACATAATATGTAAAGGATAAAGTAAATCCTTTGTAGATAATTGTGTTGGTCAATCCTCCGGTCCAACCTGGAAAAGCATTGCCTAAAATGGTCCGATCGTTATCATCTATTACACTGTCCTGGTTTGGATTCCCCCAAATCATATCTCCACCTTTTGATACAAGACCGTTAGTGCTTAATCGTTTTACAGTACCGGTGTAAGGTTTACCATCCAGCGTATAACCGGAAAATACATTATTCACGAATTCGGGTGTAAGCTGGTGTAAATAATCCGGGGTCCATGCATTCGATTCATCATATGCGTACACGCCTAATGCGGTATAGCCATAAAAATCTCCGAGACGACCACCTTCCGAAACTTTCCATACAGCACCCGGTAAAAGATCGGTACCCTGATACAATTCTTTAACCGTATTTCTATTGAACGACATGTTCAAAGAAGCATTCCATGAAAGGTTTCTGTTGCGGATTGGATAGCCACTTAAGACAAATTCAAATCCTTTGTTTTGAATAGATCCCACATTGACTTTTACACTGCCAAATCCTGTATTGGATGGCAAGGGCGCACTGTACAATAGTCTTTCTGTAGTCTTAATATAATAATCTGCAGTGAAAGCAATTCTTCCTTTTAAGAATGAAAGATCGGTTCCGATATTTAATTGCTTGACTGCCTCCCAGGCCAGCTTATTATTTCCAAACAGCGAAGCCGGGGCCACCCCTGAAAGGCCGTTATAATAATTGCTGCCAAACTGGTATCTCAATATGGCATCATATGGCCCAATGCGGTCATTGCCAATAGACCCATAACTTATTCTGAATTTCCCATCATCAAGATACTTACGGCTCCAGTTCATGAAAGACTCTTCGGAAAAACGCCAGCCTAATGAAGCAGATGGAAAATATCCCCATTTACTATCTTTCCCAAACCGGGAAGAACCGTCAGCCCGAAAATTGCTGTTAAACAGGTATTTTCCTTTATAAGCATATCCAAGCCTTGCAAAATAAGAATGCTTGAAAAATCTTTCTTCATATGTGGTGGCAGGATTTTTAATCTGTGCCGAGTTCATGGTCAGCACGGTTTCAGTTACGAGGTTAGTTCCTGATTGTTCGGCCTGACGTGTAAAATTATTTTCGGAACTCATCCCCAGCACGCCGGTAATTGTATGATTTCCTTTAATCGTTTTATTGTAATTGAAATAAGCCTGGGCCATCCAATAGGATTCAAAATCGGTGTTATCCTGGAGTTCGTTATTAAGCGGATTGGCGCTGCTGTTGAGCTTGGCAAAAAACACCAGTTGATGAGCATTGTTTACACTCACATTCGCATCAACCGTAAACTTTAAATCTTTAAGAATATTGTAGCTGATATAATTATAAAGGCTTACATCATAAATATCAAAATTGTTTTTATTCAACAATGCTTCTGCTACAGGATTTCTTCGCCCCCCAATTAATCCTGCCAAACTTCCATCCTGGAAATAAACCCTGAAGTTGGGTGGCCGCTGTATAGCCTGTTGTAAAGTACGGCCCTCATCGATCCTGTTTTCTTTTTGATAAAGTGCCTGGATTCGCGAACCAAAGGCAAACCTGTCATTTGGTTTAAAGTCAACATTAAACCTGGCCCTGGCAATATCCGCCCAACTGTTTATGATTAATCCTTTATCTTTTATAAGTCCAAGACTGCCGTAATAGTTCAATGTTTTGCTGGCCCCACTTATACCAAGGTCAAACTGGTGCCTGATAGCGGTTTGGGTCAACATATCCTGGTAGTCATTATCAGCGTTGTATCCGGGATTTAAAGAATCAGAAGGGATGCTGGTAACACCGGTGCTGCTGCGTTTGAGATCCAGCAATCTTCTGTCAGCTGCATTCGCCTGTGGTACTTTGCGGGATAGATTTCCAAAGCTCGTAAAATATCGGACATCAATTTTCGCTCTTCCTTCTTTTCCTTTTTTTGTGGTTATGATAACGACTCCGTTACCTCCCGCAGATCCATAAATTGCAGCGGATGCTGCGTCTCTTAATATTTCGATGGATTCAATATCGGCCGGGTTGATACCATCAACATTCACACCCTGTGCACCGTCGACGATATATAGCGGGGTCGTTCCGCCTTCCAATGTTCCCATACCACGTATGATAAGCAAATTCCCCGCACCCGGTCTGCCAGATTCCTGCGTTACTAATACTCCCGGTACCTGTGCCTGTATAGCATCAAAAATATTCTGTGGTACCCGTTCGGCAATTTGTTTACTGGAAATTGAGGAGATAGCACCTGTCACGTCCCTTTTTTTCTGCGTGCCATAACCAATCACCACCACTTCATCAAGACTGCTTGCAGATTCGGTCATTGCCACGTCAATCGTTCTTCGGGTTCCCACCGTTTCTTCCTTATCTGCATGGCCAATCAGTGAAAAAACCAGCACAGACCGCTGATCTGCTGCTTCAATTGAAAATCTTCCGTCAACGTCGGTTGTTGTACCGGTTGTAGTTCCTTTAACAAGAACACTTACCCCGGACAAACCTTTACCCTGCGCGTTTTTGACAGTTCCTGACACCCGAATTGATTGTGCCAGTACAGGTACTGCAACTATCTCTAAGAGAAACAAAAGGAAAAGTTTGTAAATATTTTTTTTGATAAGGCTCCCGGAGCGGGCTGTAGAAAAGAGTTTCTTTTCCATATGGCAGTTTTAGTTAATTAGCAATCGTTAATTCGCGGCTGTTATGAAGCCATTCGCGGAATTTATTTACTGCAATTAAGCAACATTCGTTGTCTCAGTAAATCCGAAAATTATCATTGTAATGAGCTATTTTAACATGGCTTGCGATTTCTCTAAACGCCTTTCGTACAAATTATTGGACAAGGTTTCTCAAAAAATGCTGCATGGCCTTCTCTATAAATTTTTTGGTTAGTTATAAAAGCAACAAATCGTTTTATTAAAGGGCCGATGGGTAAAAATGAAAAAATGATCCAACCGGGAGATGAAGGGATTGGAACCAATATACCAGCATATATTTAATTTGCCCTTGCGATCTCCATACGAAAAGTAGAATGAACAATGATTTTTTTGGTATCTGAAAACACCTCCAACTGTGATAACAATTTCACAATTTCATTTGCTCAACTCCAAAATAAATTCACCTTTTGCAGGTATGGTAATAGGATTTTTGACATCAACTACCCTGGATGTTATCACATCACGGCCACTGGAATAATGTCCCGTTATATCAGTAAAGCGATCCATTTGCAGCGTTTGATCCCTGATAGTTCCATTCAGGATAACCAGTATAGTTTGATCATTTTTTACACGGGCATAAACATATAATCCGTTTCTTGGTGCATAGTGAATTAGTTTTCCCTGCGTGACAGCTTTGCAATTCTTCCTCCATTGCAATAATTTTTGCATATAATCCCACGCTTCATTTTGCATATCTGTACGACCGCTTTTTGAGAATTCATCAGTCTTATCACCCTGCCAGCCACCGGGAAAATCTTTCCTGAGCCTTCCGTCGCCTTCTTCTTTCGTGCCCGTCATTAATACTTCAGTTCCGTAATAAATCTGGGGAATGCCTCTTGTAGTTAATAAGAATGCCAATCCCTGTTTATAACGTTTTAAATCTGTTTCATCTTTCCGGTTAAACCGGCTCAGGTCATGATTATCTAAAAAGGTGAGTAGATTATAGGGATCCGGGTATATGAAGTCCTGTGCGATGTCTTCAAAGATATTTGTGAGATAGGCGCTGTCGCTTTTGCTACCAAATGCATTTTGCATAATAAATGTAAGCGAAAAGTTCATAGCCGTTTTTAAATATGAGTTTTTATTGCCCAGCCTTGAGTTTTGCTGCCACCAGGCAGGTGCTGTTGCTTTATTGTACCAGGTTTCCCCAACGATATTGAAACGGGGATATTCATTATTGACTTCTTTGCACCAGCGTGCCAAAAAATCGTAATCTAAATAGGAATAAGTATCCTGCCTTATGCCATCAATACGTGCATACTCTATCCACCAAATACTATTTTGAATAAGATAGGTAGCGAGGTGTCGATTGCGCTGGTTGAGATCGGGCATACCTCTTGTAAACCAGCCATTCAGAAAAGTATTTTTTTCTGTTTCAGATGCATGAATATCCATCACCGTAACAGTAGCATGATTAGTTTGTAAAAACACACCGTCATTATTTATCCAGTCTTTGGAGGGCAGATCATTCATCCACCAATGTGAACTGCCGCAATGGTTAGAGACCATATCCATAACCATTTTCATTCCTTTGTCATGGGTAACTTTTACCAGCGTTTTAAACTCTTCATTGGTGCCAAACCGGGGATCCATTTTATAGAAGTCCGTTATGGCATAGCCATGATAAGAACCGCCTCTCATTTTATTCTCCTGGATTGGATTAAGCCAGATAGTAGTAATACCCAGTTCCTTTAAATAATCAAGATGTTTATCTATCCCTTCAAGATCACCGCCATGACGGGCATTCGGATTTTCGCGATTAATTGTTACTTCTTCGAGGTTATCATTGGCCGGGTCGGCATTTGCAAAACGATCCGGTGTGATCAGGTATAAAACATCCGATGCATCAAAGCCGAGTGCACCGCCTTTATCATTGCGTGCCAGTAATGGGTAATTGTATGTAAATTTCTGCTGCCCCTCCGTAAAATTGATCGGTATTTTACCGGGCTTTGTTCCTTTGGCAATGCTGAGATAAATGAATACATAGTTGGGGTTAGTGGTTTTGGCGATTTCCTTGAGTTTTATTCCCGGGTAATTGATCGTGAGTGTTGATTTGCTAATATTAGGACCATACACCATAATCTGCAATTCACTATTCTTCATTCCCGTCCACCAGTTTGCCGGTTCCACACGGGTTATTTCTATCGCCTTTACCCACGTAGTAGTCAAAAGGCCTGCAATGAACAGGAGTGCTGTAAATAATTTTTTATTCATTGATTGTTGATATATCTGTTAATAGATTCGTGCATTGTTGCCGCTGCGGCACTGTTTCACAAATATAGCCCATGCTAATTAGCGTTTGCATTTCACCCATCCTGAATCCTGCAATTGTATTTTTTCCTTATTAGCTAAAAACTAAAAGGACTTGGCGCGATGGTCAAATTCATCCGAAACCAATCCACCATATTTCGTTTTGAATCAACGAAGTGTTTTGAAAGCGGCGCGAAGTTCTTCGAAATGCAAAAAATCAACAGAGCCAAAAAATAAATTATATTCGGTATTAAACTTACCTATGCATTTATGACTTCCTTTAAACTTTTTGACCTGCATCCATATGCCCTCCTGCCTGTTGTATTTTTCCTGATCCTCCTTGTTAGCTTTTTTGGATATCGGTTCAAAAAAGGCCGTTTGAAAAGGCATCCTGAACAGAGGTTGGAAAAAGGGAAGGTCCAGGGGGCAGCGCTTAGTATATTATCTCTTTTAATGGGTTTTACGTTCTCTGTTGCTATGGCAAAATTTGAAACACAAAGGCGTGTGATAACCCAGGAAGCTGCTTATATCAATACGGCCATATTACGTTGTGATATTTATCCTGACAGTCTCCGTAACCTGCTGCGTGCAGATCTTAAAGATTATGTAGAAGCAAGAATTGCCTATTATGATACAGATAGAGAAAAATCTGAGCAGGAACGAATAAGAGCCGAATTAATTTCTAAAAGGATATGGGAAAAAGTGGTTATGCAAATGCAGGCTAGCGAGAATGTAATACGCTCATCACAAATGATACCCGCAATAAATAATATGATCGATGTTGCTATCACACGGGATGGAGAAAAAATAAGCAAGGTACCGCTTCTCGTTTTGTGGGTATTGCTGATCTTTATTTTATTAGACGCTTTTGTGTTAGGTGTCCAGGTAGTTGAGAGAAAAGGCACAGCTAAAATAGCAGTGGTAACCTATGCAATTGTCATGTCACTTACCCTTAACCTGATCATTGAATTGCACCAAACACGAACTGGTCTTATTAACTTGAATGCTGTTCAAAAACAAATTGTGAACTTAAGAGAACTGGTAAAATGACGTTTTTAAAATTAGGTCATCGGCACCAAATAACTTCTTTACTGCATTGAAACCGAAATTTGTAAACGCAGCTTCGTAAAGGTTCGAATGAACCTCCACCGTTTTAGCGACACTTTTAATAATTCTCAAATTTCCTCATTGGAAAGTCCTTGCTTAAGTGGGCGGCTTCAATGTTCCACAAACTCTGTGTGCCACAAGTTTCTTAGCTTGTGAATGACTTCGTGAAGTAAGTTATAGACGGATTGTCTGCTGATGTTCATCAACTCGGCGATCTGGCCATGATCGAGATAATGATAATATTTCAAATAAATAATTTCTTTTTGTCTTTTGGAAAGAAGCGACAATATCTTCCTTAATTTAACGGCTTTTTCCTTAGAAACCTGCTTTTCGACAATAACCTGTTCAATAGAAAATTCGTGGAAAAAATCGTACTCGCCCTGGAAATCAGCGGATGATATTTTGTCGATATTTTTGTGTATCGCCTTAAGGACTTTGTTTTTGATAGCACGCAGAAAATAGTATTTGGGAGAAAGAATAGTCTCTGCGGTTTCCCTTCGCTGCCACAAGCTGATAAAAACTTCCTGTATGCAATCTTTAATCAATCCATCATCTTTTGTAAACCTGGCAGCATAGTTATATAGATCAGCATAATACATATCCATTAGCGAAGCAAGCGCCTCCTCGTGGTTCTGTTGCAAGCGTTGCAGCAACTCCATCTCAGGTTTTACTGAACCTTCTTTCATTAGCAGTTAATAATGAAAATAGCAATTAGCTTTTAGCAATCGGGCCAATCGGATCCCGATAGTTAAGATTAAATATATCAATAAAATATTACTTTCCTAATTCAAAATATTAATAAAAGGCAGGAACAGATTATTTCTTGTCAGATGGACAGTTAATTCACTCTCCAGTTTACAGGATTATATATTTTATCTTTTTATTACTCAACACGATAAAACCTTCCTGGCTATATTCCTACTGCCAAAACCTGGTTTTTATAAAATTCACCACTGAATTTTTATGCACAATTCCATGGCTTTTTATCAGTAATTTTATTTGTAAGTGTTAAAATGACCTTTATTTCATAGTGGTTATTTTCAATTTCATTACACTCTCATTGCTATAACAAAGAATTTAAACGATTGCTTTTTAGTTTCATAGTAACACCTGTGGCTGTTCTCGTCAATAAGCACTTTATGCACTGTCAGTATCTCATTGCTTTGAGGCTGATGTACACACTCAAATTATCATTTAATTCATCTTTTATGAAAAGTAGTGCGTTTATTATTTTAATTGCTATTAAATAATTAATACAAAATAGGCCATATGTACAAAACGAGATCCAGGCGCTTACTGCTAATATCCCTGATGCTTTGCATTTACAGTTTTGGTATCAGCCAACCACCACGAGGGCCTTTCATAATCTCACCCCAAATTCACACCGATAAAAAAGTTACATTTCGTTACCTGGCGCCTTCTGCTAAACAAGTTTTGCTTGGCGGTAGCCAGTTTGGGGCAGCGCAGCTCCCGATGATGAAGGATTCTGTTGGCATCTGGAGTGTTACGGTAGGGCCTGTAAAAGCCGACATCTACCCCTATAGTTTTACTGTTGATGGGGTAACGGTAATGGACCCGGCCAATGTAGATTATTTCCCTAATGAAAGATTTAAAGCAAGCCTGGTGGATGTGCCAGGCGATACAGTATTGATTCATTCTATGAGAGATGTTCCACATGGTACCGTTACTTATGAGTATTATCCATCCGTGGAAGGTTCTACCGGTTCACTTTTTGTTTACACTCCGCCTGGTTATGATAAAGCCACAACAAAAAAGTATCCTGTTTTCTATTTAATCAGCGGAACAACAGATACAGAAGAAACATTTTTTAAAGTAGGCCATGCCAACCTGATACTAGACAATCTTATTGCCGAAGGAAAAGCGATACCGATGATTGTGGTGATGCCTTACGGAAATCCAATGGCACGGATAGCAGAGCAAACTGGAAGAGCAAAACCTTCAGATGTTGTTTCAAGAGATGGAGAGGACGCTATTAAAAGAGCAAAACTTTTTGAAACTGATCTTATCACAAAAGTGATTCCATATGTGGAAATGAATTACCGTGCCATAAAAAATCGTGAGAGCCGTGCTATTGGCGGGTTTTCAAGAGGGGGCGGACAGACATTGCGAACTTCATTCGGCAATATGGATAAGTTTGCATGGATATGCTGTTATAGCTCCTATTTATCCACTCCCGAAATGGAAAGCAGTTTTAAAAACGTTTACGAAAATTCTGAAAGAACAAATAAAGAGCTTAAACTGCTCTGGGTAAGTGTTGGCACAGAAGATTTTTTATACAAACCAACTTTAGAGTTTATCGATTTCCTAAAGTCTAAAAACGTCAACCATAAAACGCTTATTAGTTCCGGTGGACACACATGGATGAATGTAAAAAATTATGTAACTCAAACCGTACAATTGCTCTTTCAATAAACCGGTCAGCACAATGAAAAAAATACTTTATCTATTCACCGCAGGGAGCTTTATCTTTTTTAACGTCGCAGCGCAACGACCGCCGGCAATCAGTTCACCTGATATAAATACCGATCACCGTATTACATTCCGTTATTATTCACGTACTGCCCAAAAGGTAACGTTAAGTGGAGAATTTTTGACTTCGCCGCTGGCTATGTCAAAAGATACATCTGGTATTTGGAGCATAACAGTGCCGCTTGTAAAACCAGATATTTATCCTTACAGTTTCCGGGTAGACAGCGTACAGACAGCCGATCCTAATAACACATATATATTTGCCAATGAAAGATTCAAGCGTAGCATTGTAGATGTTCCAGGCGATCTGCCATTGATACATTCACTGCAAAATGTGCCACATGGAAAAGTCAGTTACCGCTGGTACAGGTCTGCCACATTGGGCAGCACGCGACAACTACTTGTTTATACTCCACCCGGTTTTAATGCGACTGGCAAAACAAAATACCCGGTACTTTATCTTATTCATGGTGGTTCTGATACAGAAGAAACATGGACCAAAGTAGGACATGCAAATTTTATTGCAGATAACCTGATTGCAAAAGGACTGGCCAAACCAATGATTATTGTTATGCCCTATGGTAATGTAAGGCCCAAACCAATGACCGATTTCACAAAAGATGTAATTAATGATATTATCCCTTTTATTGAATCCAATTATCCTGTATTAACTGACAGTAAAAACCGTGCGGTGGCAGGCTTTTCCGTGGGTGGCGGGCAAACATTGAATATTGGTTTAACTAATACAGATAAGTTCGCTTATATCTGTTCTTATGCTCCTTTCACTTCGACCGAAGAATTTGAAAAAAACTTTACCAACTGGACACCAGACCCGGAAAAAATGAATAAACAATTAAAATTGTTCACCATCAGTGTGGGGACAGAAGATTTTTTATATGAAAGTGTAAAGAAAAATATTGTCCTATTCAAAGAAAAAAATATTAATGTAAAAAGTTACATCGTGCCGGGTGGGCATACCTGGATGAATTGTAAACAATATCTTTCGACAACCTTACAGGAAATATTTAAATAATTATTCTAACCTGAAAAAAAATAAAAATGAGTATTAAATCTTTAGCGATTTTTGTCGTAATCACCTTAGCAAGCAACATTTGTTTTGCTCAAAACACCCAACCTGCGATCATAGAAGACTTTAAACCTTCTGCTTTTAACCAGCCGTTTCAACAATATCCACAGGTAAATTCCCAGGGGTATGCAAGGTTTAGAATACATGCGCCAAATGCTGATAGTGTTAGAGTAAGCCTTGGCCTTGGTGGCCAGGGAGGAACAAAGCTAGCCAAAGCAGATAGTGGTTATTTTATTGGCACTACCGCAGGGCCAATGGACGAAGGATTTCACTATTATCGCATTAATGTAGACGGCGCAACTTTTAATGATCCTGGAACTGGTTTTTTCTATGGCTCCCAACGTTGGGAAAGCGGTATTGAAATACCTGCTAAAGATCAGGATTTTTATGCGCTGAAAGATGTTCCGCACGGCCATGTACAACAAATTTTTTTCCCTTCAAAAAGCACGAACACATCAAGGGCTGCATTTGTTTATACTCCTCCTGGTTATGAAAAAGGTAAGAGCAAATACGCTGTATTATACCTGCAACATGGTTGGGGTGAAAATGAAACTTCATGGGGTATTCAAGGCAAGGCAAACCTTATCATGGATAATATGATCGCAGAAGGTAGAATAAAACCTTTTATCGTAGTAATGACTTATGGTATGACTAATACTGGTGCCAGACCTGGCTTTGGTCCTCGTCCTCCTACGGGCAATTTAGCTCCTGGCGCTCGTCTGGATAGCGTAACTCGTGCTTCTGCTGGCGGCGGCATGGCCAACATACTTGCTAATAATGGCTTTCAAACCGTATTGTTGGATGAACTCGTACCCTATGTCGATGCACATTTTCGTACGATAGCCAAAAGAGATGGCCGTGCTATGGCAGGTCTTTCAATGGGTGGTGCGGAAACAAAAATGATCACATTAGCTAAACCTGAAGTTTTTGGTTACTGGGGATTACTAAGTGGTGGTAACTATGCACCAGCAGATTTAGAAGGCAAAATGAAACCGAAGGTTATATTTATAAGCTATGGTAGTAAAGAAACTCGTGGGGCCGATGCTCTTCCTAAAGTTGAAGC
>JANWHX010000195.1 GCA_025450235.1 Chitinophagaceae bacterium
CTAAATTCACCATTATGTCAACCTCCGAATTAATCAGGCAGTGGTACGAAGAAGTATGGAACAAAGCCAATGAAAGTTTTATTGATGAGATGATGCACAAAGACGTCATTGTTCATGGCCTGGACCCGGTCGGTACCACGAAAGGGATCGAAAACTTTAAAACCTTTTACAAGAACTTCCGGAGTTCTTTTCCCGAAGTGCATGTAGAAATTAAACCATTGGTTAGCGATGATGAATTGGCTACGGCATGGTGCCAGGTGTCAGCGAAAAATGTAAACGGCAATACGGTTTCTTTTAGCGGTTTATCAGTGGTCAGGTATAAAGACGGGAAATTGATCGAAGGTTGGAACAGTTTTGATTTTCTCAAAATGTACCAGCAACTTGGACACCGGCTGGTAGCTGACGAAGAATATGCTGATAAAGCCCAGGCGTAGTCAGTCCAAATAACTACCCGCATCAGCATTCATAAGCGGTAATTTCAGTCCTGTCAGGAAAACTAAATGTTATAGTCGTTTCTAACTGCTGCTGACCTTTAATGCTAATAGTTCCACCTACGCTTCTTGCCAGTGATTCAATTGACCTGATGCTATAATCGAGCGCATAGCCATTATAATTGCTCTGGTCTTCTATCTCCAGTATGATGATATCCCGGAATCTTTCGGCGCGGATATGGATACGTCCCTTTCGGGAATTCCTGATGATCGTGGAAAGTAATTCCCGTATTACAGGGCCGATCTTATTTTCATCACTTATCATAAAAATGTCGGCAGCTATTTCGTTCTTGACCGAGCTATCACTATGGCGCATGGTTTCGCTAAGCGGGTGCCACAGTAAATGATTTATTAATGATTTCAGGGAAAATGCATGAGTGGTGGTCTTACTCTGTGCATAGACGGAGTGTAGAGGTACTATCATAGTGGTGGATTTTGATGGTTGCTTGCTTCATAATGTCGGACTTCCTCATTTGATCGGAAAACGCTTTCACAAAGATCTTCCCGGTTCGGGGAATAATCAATAGCAAAAACGAAATAATATCAAACTCTATTGTTTCCGGCAGGATGAAGTGACTGCATTTTACGAAAAGACGTCACAATCTGGCTTCCTGCTAAGACATTCATGTTAGTAAGATTACGTGCAACTACTGATTTGACGGTCAACATTAACTGATTTTGTCTGCCATAATCAGTTGTATCTGCCATAAAACCATGACTAATTTTCAGGAATCTTTTTTTGAAGGTAGCATCATGGTTACCATATTTATACATTGTCATCGTAAATTTCCTATAGGTAAAAGGCTATGTCGGGCAGGATCTACATGGTAGATTTGCTCTTGATGATAGTGTAAAACTCCGGAAGCGAAAAACCTCAATCTCCGTACCCCCGGAACGAATACACTGGCTATGATGAATCAAAAGAGTCCAAACCCTTCGGGTCGGTATTATTGGTCCCAAAATGAAAACAAGATGAAACTGAAATTGACCACAAAAGGCCTTATTGGAAACGGTTCACTTATGCTAATCGCGGTCGTAAGCGTTGCCGCAACACACCAATTTGGTAAAAATTACCAGCCTTCCCTTAGCGATTCCACAATGCAAACTTTGAGGTTTGACACATTAATGTTCAGGTTAAGCGGTGCGTCGGATGCGCATGTGTTGACCGCGCCTGCTATTAAGATGAACAAACAAGCCGCCGCGTATGTCGACAAGTACATCGTAAAAAATATCGGCGATTTAGAAAGGATCAAACTGAAAAGCAAGTATTTCTTCCAGGTTACGGATGCCGTATTCACAAAGTATAACCTGCCGCAGGAATTAAAATACCTGGCGGTAATTGAATCGGAATTAAACACAAGGGCCTTGTCACCTGTAGGTGCAAGAGGTGCATGGCAGTTAATGCCGGGAACTGCGCGATTGCTGTCTTTGAAGGTCAACCACAAGTATGATGAACGTACTCATTTCTATAAAAGCACCGTGGCAGCTGCAAAATACCTGAAAGATCTGCATGCGATATTCGGTGACTGGTTACTGGTAATAGCTTCTTATAACAGTGGACCCGGACGGGTATTCGAAGCCATTAAAAAATCAGGTAGCCGCAACTTCTGGAAATTGCAGAACTATCTGCCGGCTGAAACCAGGGGACATGTAAAAAGATTTATCGCCACTCACTATTATTTCGAAGGAAATGGAAGTGTAACGACCTTAACGAAAGAAGAAGCTAACTCATATAAAAAGGCCATGCTGGCCTTTGTAGAAAATCAGAACCTGTTGATCAAAGAATGTCAGGATGAATTATCGGCCAATATAGTTAGCAGTAATCCGATCAATGCTGAACTGATTGTGAGAGCTGAGAACGTTGCTGAAATAAGTAAGAAGAATTAAGAAATCAATAGCTCATAACAGGCCGGAAGGCTAAAAAAAGATAAGTGCCCTCTGGTATCAGGCACTTATCAGGACGAAAAACCAAGAGAAAAAATGTATTAAGGAAGCGCTATGGCTCCCTTCCAGGCCGGATTAACAATTTGAGACCGGTAATAAATACCCGTCATTCACTTTAGGATTGCCCCTTATGTCACCTTCAATGGGATAAGGGGCATTTCTTTGTCCATAGGGCAGCTCTGCTGTTTTAGGCCGGCTGTTAGTCCAATGTTTAAACTATATATAAACTCCGGCTCAAATAAATTGATCTCTACACAGAAATTCGCTGCCGGTATATCGCGATGAAAACCCAGGTTTCGGCATCGCCGGTCCCTTTGGTGATTATTTTTGTTATTGGCAGATACTCTGCCAATGCCTTCGCGGAAAGTAAAGATGTCGTTGTAATTGTATTTAAAATTCGGTCCGGCAGCGGGTCTTATGCTTTTCGGGGTAAAAAGCTTTGCGGTAAGGTCATCGTTATAGCCTGACAAGCCTGCCATGACTTTAGCTTCCCAACTCTGGTCAATACAGGCCTGGCCTATGAAAAGAAGAAGAACCAGGTAGCGTTTCATGTGTATTAGCTTCCTTTTGTTTTAAAAAGTTTGGATTAATGTGGACCAGAGGATATTGCAGTAATCAGCGGGGGGATAGAAAGAATATTGGCGAACCGGGGGTAGGATTTCCAAAATAATAAGCTTTTTTTTAATATCATAGCATCCTGTAAATTATTTTTCTGACCGTTTAGCCCTTCTAAAAAATATTTCATGCCCCGGATTCGCTTTCAAATACTTTACTTTCTACTTTGCCGCCAATTATAATTCCAGTGATTCATGCGAACCATTAAGGCCATTCAAAAGGCGGTGTATGAACCTATCTCTGATCTTGTTACTTACCGTGCAATGCCAACTCCCGCAGTGCCGAAGAACTCTATCGATCCTTTTATTTTTTTAAATCATCATGGTTACCAGGAATTCCCGCCGCTGAACGAGGGCTTGCCATTTGGTCCGCATCCTCATCGCGGGTTTGAAACAGTAACTTTTATTTTACAAGGTGACCTGACACACCAGGACAGCAGCGGTGGCCAAAGTGTTATTATGGCGGGAGGGATACAGTGGATGGTCGCGGGTAAAGGACTCATACATGCTGAAGTTTCTTCCGATGATTTTCGATTAAAGGGCGGCCCGTTGGAACTATTGCAGCTTTGGATAAATCTCCCGGCACAGCACAAAATGATTCAACCCATTTACCAGGGATTGCAAAAAAAAGATATACCGGAGCTGTGGCTTGATGGAGATAAAGCAATCGCACACATTGTATTCGGCAGGTGGAAAGGAATTAACGGCCCCTTCTATGCGCTCACCGATATTCACCTGGCGAGAATTGATTTTAAACAGGGCGGCAAAACCGGTTTTCTTATTTCGAGGGAAAAGAACATTTTGTTATACGTGATTAAAGGGACAATGGAAGTCAACAATAAAGAAATTCATCAGCATAGCATTGCTGTATTCGCACATGACGATGAGCCGGTACATATGCATGCATTGACCGACGCTGTGGTCCTGTTTGGTTACGCCACTCCCTTTCGTGAACCCTTTGTCGCTCACGGACCGTTTGTTATGAATAGTCGCGAGCAAATCCTGCAGGCCTATAATGACTACAATAGTGGGATATTTGGTGACGAAAGAAGTTTCAAATAATACATTCCTGTCATTTCTCTGTTAAATTCTGCCAGCTATACTCGTGAGTTGATAAATTGGGGTTAAAAGTGAATAACTCATTAACTCCGTTTCCGTCGTAAAATGTAAATTGTGGTGGATTCCGATCATTTGAAAAAAGTTGTACGATTTTTGCAGTATGATTGATTCATCAGTACTGTTTCTAATAAAATTTTGGCCATGTTATTTGTAAAAAACGTCCAGTTCACCAGGCTGGTGAAAGCTGACGGCAGTTTGAGAGAATTCAATTTCAGAAAGCACACCGACTCCCAGGGTGGCATACTATTCTCCGTGGATGTCTGCGACCTGCGTAATAATCGAATTGCCTTCAAAATGCAACATAAGGAAACTGCATGGAAGATCGTGCAGAGCCTGGTACCAGAGTGGGTAACAAAGAATGAGCATATACTCAATCAGCTGATTGAAGAAGAGCTAAAGAATGCCTCATAATTTAGTAACAATTACATAACCATAGTTTCTCATATAGAAAAATTTCCCCCTTTCAGGCACACTGAACAATTCCGGGCCTTTTAAGTAGTATCCTTCGGTCTTAAATATCCGTTTTTATGGGGGTTCCCTGGCGTATTAATCTAAAAAACATTTACTTACTGGCAATACCGGTTCTTTAGGAAGATTTGGCATACCTTTTAGCCATATATACCTAAATACCAGTCATGCCGAACAAAGAAAACCCCAGGCCCGAAACAAAGAATGTTCCGCCATATACTTTCAAGGATGAGGTGACAGAAAGAAAGATCCGGCGCCATATTAAAGACATCAATGACGTCATTACAGAAAAGGATATCAAAGATGCTAAAGTTCCGGGCGCAGAAATTACTCCGGTGCCGGCAAGACCTGCAAAGCCTGCAAAGAAAAAAAAGAACGGAAAGGATGACAATGTCGTTGACGATCTTCCCGGAAATCCGGCGACTCCCTGGGATATCTTGCAGGGATAATGCTGTTGAATGAATGCCTGGTCAGTAAATTCGCCTCCGGAAAACAACAAGAAGCATTTTGTCCTAATTTTCGGCAGTAATGAAGACGAGAATTCAGTCAACTGTAAAAAAAACTCTGGCAAGTCTTGCTTTGCTTTCAGTAGAGTTGATCATCGCCTTAGTGCTATTCTTTCTCGCCGGGGTGATATTTATCGTGGTTGCTTACCGGATTTTTAGACTGAAATCTGAACAATTCGATTTTGATGTGTTCACACGGGTCGACACCATCGTATCTCCCGGTCTCACCAGCTTTATTAACTTCATCACCGTATTTGGAAATTACCAGGTACTGATTCCGGCAAACCTGCTTCTTATTGCTTTTTTTCTGTTTATTAAGAAGCACAAATGGTATTCTATAAAAGTACCAGTAATTGCTCTTGGTGGAGTTTCATTGATGTTCCTGCTAAAACAAATTTTCAACCGGCCCCGGCCCCTGATCCCGTTGCTTGAACCGTTTCCGGGGCTTAGTTTTCCAAGTGGACATGCAATGATGAGTATGTCATTCTATGGCTTGCTTATCTACCTCGCCTGGCAAAGCGCCTACAGCCGAACCTGGAAATGGTTAGCTACCATCTTGCTGTCATTGTTCGTTTTACTGATAGGGTTTAGTCGAATCTATCTCAGGGCACACTATTTCAGTGACGTGATCGCCGGCTTTTCTGTGGGAATCATCTGGCTGATTGTATCTATTTGGGCGGTTAATCGTATGGAACGATTCAGCCGGAAGAAGATAGATCCGCTTATGACTGAATCCAAAATAGCGAAAGCCTGAAAAAACGTATTTCAGGTTCAGGAGCATTTACTCCCCTATTTTATCAAGGTCTTTGCCTCTTTAATCAGGCAATCCGCGCGGGTCATCAGCGCTTGTTGCTCTTCAGGAGAAAAACTGATCGTAATCTGCGACTTATTGTTAGCTGTAAATTGTATACTTGTGATTTTTTGTGTGATCAGCCTCTGCAACAACGTAGGCGTTGTTACCTGGTTTCTAAAAATCAAATGGAATACTCCATCGCAATTCATCGGCCCGCCATTCTTGAAATTGACTTTCATTTTTGTGCCCTCATAAATTACGACCGCGGCGGCAGCATCCGAGAAACATTTCTCTTTTCCATCCATAGAAAAGAAGAAATCAATTTCTTTCCCATCTGCATCAATCGACAGTGAAGCTCCATTCAGCGGGATCACACCGCTGGACATTTTCATTTCTTTCGTATAAGGATCGGTGGTTTTCTTCACCTTACAGTCCTGGGACCGGGTTGATAACCATAGTGGAGCAAGGAAGATAATGGCAACAAAGTGTTTCATATTACGATATTAAGCACTAAAATAGTCTTTGGCAACATCAAATCGAAAAATGGCCTGTTAAAACAGGCAACGTTGCTTCGGAGACGATTAAATAGTGTAGAGGTTTGTTTTGAATCATTATTGTGAACAACTTTTTTCGTTTCATTATCAAATGTTAGCATAAAAATTGTTACTGAATTCTTCCTAATACTGAACCTATGCAAATAAACTTCACTAAAGTCGTACACTTTACTCGCCTGATCAAAGCCGGCGGCCGCCTCCGTGAATTCAATTTCAGAAAACTAAGAGGTCTTGAGCAAGAAACTTTCACTGTAGACACAGTAGATGACCGGGGAAACCGGATCCTGCTACGCATGGAAAAAGACGGTAACAACCATTGGGGTATTGTTCAGCAAATCCTGCCTCGATGGATACCCGAAAACGAAGACAAATTGCACGAAGCAATTGAGGATGAGCTCCATCGGAATTGATAATTCTTATTTGACCCCTCTCCCAGCGGATTTAATATTGCAGGCTTAAATGCCTGTTGTCTGTGATCACTCTATTTTATTGGCGGGATAGCTATGTAATTAATGGATTTGCCTGGTTCCAACGCCAAGTTCTACCTCCTCTCTGCCTTTAAGTCTTGCAGTAAACGGGAAACTGTGGGCACGCCTATATGAGCAAGAGGTGCCGGGTACAGATTGCTCTGTTTTCTGCCAATAATTTAGGCCAGTTCCAGCTCGACATTGTGCTGAATCAACCTCGTCTAAACCAAGAGGCATCAGCACGCATATAAGACCCCTGTTCTGACAATAGCCTTTTTGCTGTTCATATGGCGTTACGAGAGCAGGATTATTCGGGAGTAGCATGAATAGCGGACCGCTCAGGGCCCAACAGATACTTTAACCGGAACTCCCGGAATTTTTAAGTATGCGGCTATCATAATACAGAAATATTTTATATCTCTACCCGCAAACAATCAATTCTTTGTTATTTGCCGGGAAAACAAAACCTTTGCACCCATTTTTCAACCCGATAGTTACCGCATTTCGGTTTTCGGATTTCAGATTTCGGATTTTTTACCTTTATACTTCATGGTCCAGGTATATAATTTCTTAGCATCGTGGCAATTGTTTCCTGAAAAAGGATCATATGAATTTGGCGAGAGACCCAGGAGTGCGATTTATAAGATTGAATCAGCAGAAGGAAGGAAAGAATTGATCATTTCTCATAATTGGGTGACGCTCGCGAACGAAGCATTTGCTTCTCAATACAAATTCATGGCCGATGGACAATTAAATCCTTTTGACGACCACAAGCTTGCCGATCACATCCAGGCGGTTTTTATTGACAGTATCAGTTTTGAGATCCATTTTTATAAAAGCGGGCAGGTAACGCTCCATGTAGTGCATGAGATCATGCCGAATGGTTATTTAAAGATTACTCAACAAGGAACAAAAGACGATGGCAGTTCCTACACAAATACGGAGACATTTCATAAACAACTCAGCGTCTTGCCGTATTCCGCTTCTGTAGCCGGCGCTCTTATCAAACCTAATGAAGAAGGGATGATAAAACATAAGGCGCTTACCGCTATGGAAGAGCAAACCAATATGCAGCTTAACCAGATTCGAAAACAGATCGAACTCCTGGCGCTGCAGGCACAGGAAATACAAAAACGGAAGGATCTCTCGCTCATGATCTATACTGCAAACCTTTCTTTCAAACCCAATATCGGCCAGACATATTATTTATATGAGAAAAATAACGGAGATCATATGCTTTCATTGGTTTCACCAAAAGAATGGGGCGGATCCGGACCATTTAAAAAATTCATAGCTGCGGTAAAACTTCTTGCAGATCATACGTGGATGGAGTTGTGATCAGTCGGCAGTTCGCAGTCGCCAGTTCGCAGTCAATAGTCGGCAGTCGACAGTCGACCGTCGGGGAGTTTGTTACATTTGTGACTTCTAACCCGGATCGATTATCTTTTAACATATTTTACGTGACCAAACTCTCAGTTAATATAAACAAGATCGCAACCTTGCGTAATTCAAGAGGTGGTAACAATCCTGATGTAGTGAAAACTGCGATAGATGTACAGCAGTTTGGTGCGGATGGAGTGACAGTTCATCCACGGCCGGATGAAAGACACATCAGGTATAATGACGTAAGAGAGATCAAAAAGATCATTACCACTGAGTTTAATATTGAAGGCAATTGTACTGAGCAAAAATTTGTTGACCTTGTCCTGGAAACAAAACCACAGCAGGTGACTTTGGTTCCTGATACGCTGGGGCAATTGACTTCGGATCATGGTTGGGATACAATTAAGAACAGAAATTACCTGAATGATGTGATCAATGTTTTTAAGAAAGCGGGAATACGGGTTTCCATCTTCGTTGATGCGGATGAGAAGATGGTGGAGGGTGCAGCCGCTACAGGCACAGACAGGATCGAACTATATACTGAAAATTATGCCCGGCAATATGCAACGGGCAATAAGCAACTCGCCATCGCGTCCTATGTTGCTGCAGCAAAGACAGCAAAAAAACTGGGATTAGGGTTAAACGCCGGGCATGATCTTGATTTGAAGAATTTGAAATATTTCAAGGAAAATATACCATGGCTGGATGAAGTAAGTATTGGTCACGCGTTAATCTGTGATGCGATTTATCTTGGGTTGGAAAATGTGGTGCAGTTGTATAAAAGGCAATTGGTCTAAGAGGTGATATTAAGATATTGGGATATTGAGATATTGGGATATTGAGATATTGGGATATTGGGGAGGGTTAGAAACTACTCGGGATTGATCGGCCAGGATTGGAAACCGCATCTTGGGTCCCAAACTTTTACGTTACATTCGTCATTAAATCCCTCACATGAAGAAATGTTTTTCGCCTTGCTTGGTTTTGCCTTTGTGACAGGCAATGCACAAACCGTGGATGAAGTCATCCAGAAATACGCCGCCAATCTCGGTGGCCTGGACGCTTTTAATAAAATAAAAACCGCTAAAATAACAGCTACTTACAATACACAGGGAATGGATCTTCCAATGACCATCCAGATCATCAATGGAAAGGCAGCCCGCACCGACGTCGAAGCAATGGGCAGTGCTGTGATCCGTTCTTATAAGGATGGAAAGGCATGGACCCAAAATCCTTTTGCCGGAACTGCTACTCCGACAGAAGTTACGGGAGCCGACATGAGTACTTACAAATCCCAAAGCTTTCTGGCATCTGCGTTAATGGATTATAAAGCTCGTGGTCACCAGGCAGAACTGCTGGGACAGGAAGATGTGGAAGGTATTAAAACCTATAAAATAAAACTGACAAGCAAAGACGATGGTAAGGCGACAACGTATTTCATCAGCACAAAAGATTATGTACTTATAAAATCGGCGACTGACCAGGAGATGCAGGGTCAAACCGTGACCGTGGAAACATGGTATTCAGATCTCAAAGATTTCAATGGCATTAAATTTTTTATGACGAGAACACAGAAAATGGGTGGCCAGGTCATTCAAACTACGACCTTTACCAATATTGAAATGAACGTACCGATAGATGAAAAGATATTCGATATGCCAAAATGACGAATCCATCGATATTAAAAAAGTCATCCGCCACGGCCGATGGCTTTTTTATTTACAAGATTTGTCACCGGGAATTATTGGACGATCATGATTTGTTTTCCCAAGCCGGCAATTCATCTATATTATGCAATTGTCCTTCTTTTTTTTGCCAGGCAAAACTATACTGACCGTTTGTGATCACCAGGTAATCGGCCGGCACGCTGATATTATACCGCAGTGCCTGCTGAAGAGTTCCATCATTCAATTTGATATCGGGTCCTTTGCATTCCACGATCATCCATGGCCGGTGATCTTTGTTGTACACCAATACATCAAACCGTTTTTTCAATTCGCCAAGCCAGATCTCTTTTTCCAGGGCTATCAATGACGATGGATAATTCATGACCTGCACCAGGTATTGCACAAAGTTTTGTCTCACCCATTCTTCCGGTGTGATCAATAACCATTTTTTGCGAAGAGGATCAAATAAGAGCTCTTTTGCATTGTCTTTTTTCATCCGAAAAGCAGGTTCGGGGAAGTTGATCACCAGCATGCTTCTATGTTGTAGTCCTGCGGACAAAAGTAAATGATTAAATTGCAGTTTCAGGAAATACAAGCCGCATGAAAACAAAAGAAGAAATCGTTCAGAACTGGCTGCCGCGGTATACCGGTGAAAAGCTGGATAATTTTGGCAAATACCTTTTGCTGACCAATTTTAGCAATTACATCGCCATGTTTGCCGAATGGAATAATGTGGAAATCGTGGGCGAGGGCAAACCGATGCAATGCGCCACAGCCGACAACATCAGCATTATTAACTTTGGAATGGGTAGCCCTACTGCGGCCACCGTGATGGATCTCCTCACTGCTATTTCACCAAAAGCGGTTTTATTTCTCGGCAAATGCGGCGGTTTAAAAAAACGTAATAAGATCGGAGATCTAATTTTACCCATTGCGGCGATAAGGGGTGAGGGTACTTCGAATGATTATTTTCCTGTTGAGGTTCCCGCCCTTCCGGCCTTTGCATTGCAAAAAGCTGTTTCGACTACGATTCGTGACCATGGCGTTGACTATTGGACCGGAACTGTGTATACAACTAATCGCCGGGTATGGGAGCATGATGAGCAATTCAAAGAGTACCTGCAAAAAATACGAGCCTACGCCATAGATATGGAAACCGCTACCATTTTCACAGTCGGATTTTATAACAAAATTCCTACGGGGGCTTTGCTTCTCGTAAGCGATCAGCCCATGATTCCAGAAGGTGTTAAAACTGAAGAAAGTGATAGAGCTGTAACCGCTTCGTTTGTAGAGCGACATTTGAGAATTGGGATTGATTCGTTAAAACAACTTATCAATGACGGATTAACGGTACGACATTTGAAGTTTTAAAAGGAAACTTTATGAAGATTCTGATTCCGTTAACAACTATAATTCTTCTGAGCCTCCCCGCAAAAGAATGTAGCCAAAAGAAAAAAGAAGGTTCAGTGTTTAAAGGAAAACTGGAGATAAAGGCATTGTGCATGAATTATACGATCCGGTTAACCGAAGGAACCCTTGATACATCACAGGTCGTCGCAAACTGGACGGATGAATCTACGGGCAAATCATACAAAAATGTTTTTGGCCTTGGCAACCCCTGTGATTTTCCTTCCACGATAAAAGAAGGCGATGAATTCTATTTTATCATAGAGACAGTAAAGGAAAAGAATTGCGCTGTCTGTATGGCTTATTATCCGACACCACGAAAGAAGCTTATTATTAAAGTCAAGCAATAAATAGTGTTGTCAAAACAACCACCCAAAATGAATCTTCTATGCCTGGAACATTTTCCCAGATATACATTCAATATGTTTTTGCGGTAAAGGGACGACAAAACTTAATCAATAAACGGTTTGAAGAAGAAGTGTATAAATACATTTCTGGTATTATCACCAACAAAGGACAAAAATCATTAGCCGTAAACGGAATGCCTGACCACGTCCATGTCCTTGTTGGATTAAAGCCGATCATGAGGATATCTGATCTTATAAGGGATATAAAAAACAATTCGACAAATTTTATCAACGAGAAAGGTTGGCTAAACCAGAAATTTTCATGGCAGGACGGGTATGGTGCTTTTTCTTATTCTCAATCCAATTTTGGCAAAGTCATAGATTATATTAAAAACCAGAAGCAGCGTCATGCTAAAAAAACATTCAGACAGGAATATCTGTCTTTTTTGAAGAAATTTGATATTCCTTTTGAAGAAAAATATCTGTTTGAATTTTATGATTGAAACTAATGTCACCCCTTCGGGGTTTTCATTCCGGTGCCATTGATATCTAAATTAATATCATCCCTTCGGGATTGCATTTAAAGGCGACGAAACATTTTAAACTGCAATTTGCGAAAGCCTGAAAGGCTGACATTGATATAGGCTGGCATTAATATAGAAATGACCAAATGAATTTGACAAAAACCCCGAAGGGGTGATATTAATCTAATTGCGACCCCTCTTAACCATACAAAACCTCTCGGTCGATTTTATTTCTGAATCAGGAACCACGCATGCTTTAAAGAATATTTCATTAACCGTAAACCGCGGAGAGATCGTTGCATTGGTCGGTGAATCGGGATCGGGAAAATCAGTTACAGCTTTATCCATTTTGCAATTGCTTCCATCGCCCCCTGCAAAATATACTTCAGGTGATATCTTTTTTTCAGAAGATGCCAGCCTGGATCCCGCCAGTCCTGATAAGGTTCGGGAAACCTCGCCGGACGGGGGCGCAGCCTGGCAGGGCGCTGCATCAATCAATCTTTTAAAAGAAGATCGATATGCCTTACAATCCGTTCGTGGCAATAAGGTGGCCATGATCTTCCAGGAACCGATGACGTCTTTAAATCCCGTACTAACCTGCGGGGAGCAGGTGGCAGAAGCAATCTTAGCACATAATAAAATATCCGCGACAACCGCCCGGCAACAAACTATTGAATGGTTTGAACAGGTAAAGCTGCCCGATCCTGAAGCAATTTATAGCCGTTACCCTCACCAATTAAGCGGCGGGCAAAAGCAAAGGGTAATGATCGCCATGGCTATGTGTTGTAATCCTGCATTACTTATCTGCGATGAACCGACAACGGCATTGGATGTAACGGTTCAAAAAACAATTCTGTTACTGATAAAAGAACTGCAACAAAAATCGAACCTGGGGGTCATCTTTATCACGCATGATCTAGGTGTGGTCGCTGAAGTGGCTGATCGGGCGGTTGTGATGTATAAGGGCGAGATTGTTGAACAAAACACAGTGAAGGCAATTTTCTCTGATCCACAACATCCATACACAAAAGCACTATTGGCGTGCCGGCCGGTCAATCATAAAAGAGGTGAAAGGTTGCCGGTGGTGAGTGACTTCATGAGGACGAAGTCAGAAGTCGGAAGTCAGAAGTCAGAAGTCGGAGGGCAGTCGGCAGTTGGCAGTCAGCAGTCGGCAGTAGGCAGTCAGCAGTCGGAGGTCTTGCTTCGGGCGGAGCGCCTCTCTGTCTGGTTTCCTGCAAAGAAAACGTTCTTTGGTAAACCGCTCGACTTTATACGAGCTGTTGATGACGTCAGCTTTGCAGTGTATAAAAAAGAAACGCTGGGACTGGTGGGCGAAAGCGGTTGTGGCAAGACAACACTTGGCAGGGCACTATTACGTTTGATCGAACCCACATCCGGCAAGATCTTTTATAATGGCCTTGAATTAACCGCTGGAAAAAGAGATGATTTACGCTCTTTGAGAAAAGATATCCAAATTGTTTTCCAGGACCCTTATTCCTCCCTGAATCCAAGATTAACGATCGGGTCTGCTATCGCTGAACCTTTAGAAGTTCATCATATTCTTGCGACAAATAAGAAACGCAAGGACCGGGTGATCGAATTGATGGAAAAAGTGGACCTGAAAGCTGAGCATTTCAACCGGTACCCGCATGAATTTTCCGGGGGCCAACGTCAGCGTATCGTTATCGCCAGGGCCCTGTCATTGAATCCCTCTTTTATTGTTTGTGATGAATCTGTTTCAGCACTTGATGTCAGCGTGCAGGCGCAGGTATTGAATTTACTTAACGATCTTAAAAGAGAATTTGGATTCACCGTCATCTTTATTTCCCATGATCTTTCGGTGGTCAGGTACATCAGCGATCGCATCATGGTAATGAATAAAGGAAGAATAGAAGAAAGCGGTGATGCCGATCAAATATATTTTAACCCTCAAACTGATTATACGAAAAGACTCATCGCTTCGATTCCGAAGGGAATACCTGCAATATCTTAGTCGTCTGAATCTACCCGTGAGTTGAAATCATACCCACGACTTTCTCTTTCATAGAACTCTTTGGCGCTTTTTCTTTTTGAATAAAGCATATTTTTCAACGCTTTTGTCAATTGACCGGCCACCGGCTCATCGTCTTTGATCTTCGTCTCGCTGAAATGGGTGAAATCATATTTGTAATAATCGCTGGCCCTGAAATTCAGGGGTGAATAAAAATTGCTGAAATCCGGCTTGCCTGTATTTTCAAACTCAAATACCTTCGGGTCACGCGGCACCAAACCCACAGTAGCCAGTTTCCAGGTCATATCATCTTTCTTTGTCTTGTATTTATAGAAATAAACAAATCCCTTCTTCCCTTTTACTTCTGCAGCCAGCCTGTCAATATACACTATCGAATCTGGCTTGTCATATGTCTTCTCTTCCATCAGCTTGCTCTTTCCGAGATCAAGATGATTATTAAACTGTGCCGGGAACTTTTCCGCTTTTTTAAGCCTCCTGAGATCCTTATACATTTGATAGCGGTATTTATCCAGGCCGCCAAAGTATTTTGGTAAACTGTCAGGGATCGCTTTATTATTTCGCAGCAGTAATAGCATCGTATTATACTTTAGCTCCCTATCATTTGAACCAAGCATTTGCTGTATCAATGGCTGCACATTGGCATTTGTTTCAGCATAAGGAAGGAGTAAGGTAGCATAGAGTTCCAGGCCATCGTTGCCGTAATCCTTGTCCTCATCATCGTCATCACTATTCTTATCGTCTTTAACCGCTTCGGCCTTTTTTATCGCCTTATTTTTTTCGGCGATGGCCTGCTTCTTTAATTCCTGCCTGGCCTCTATCAAAAACTTGCTGAAATAAAGTTGATAATCGCCGGGCTTTACAAGGTTACTATCTACCATTTGACCAAGCAATCGCATTATCGTTTGCTCATAATCGTCCAGGTTAAGCAACGGCAGCAGATCCGGTAAAATTGTTTTGGTTAACGCAAGAGAATCATACAGTTCATCCAGGAAGCTTCCATTATTGTAACTATAATTATTGCTATTATACGAAGGGCGGAATACCCGGCTTGCATTATAACGACCGGAAGAATAACTATTCCGGCTGATATCCAGTACCGGCGGTTCCACCGTAACGATATCACGAAAGACGGAATAGGCGTAGTTTGTTTGCTGCTGAAGCAAAACTTCAAGCACGGCGTATTGTAATTCTATCGTATCCCCTGCCGCATAGTAAAGTTCTTTCAGGTAATCCGATGCCTCTTTTGTGATAATAACATCCAGCTTTGCTATCAATGATTTTTTTGTGTCTAGATACTTTTTTTCATTCCAGTTCAGCGAAGCAATCGCTTTTTTCAAAGGAATAAAATCCGATGAATCTATTCTGACCTGGTAAATGCCTTTAACCGCTCTCTTATGTACTGCACTGTCTTTACTCATAAAATCAGCAAAGAACAAAGGCGATTTTTTCGAAAACGGATCATTGCCATTCAACGTATCAGCAGGAATAAATGAGTCAAAAAAGGATTGGACAAAGGGACTTGGTTTCGTTAATGTATCGCATTCAGTTGTCAGTGTAAATCCAATCCCGTCCCTGTAAAATGTTTTGGTCCATATTGCACGGCTGCTGCCTGTATCACTCGTGATGCGCTCCCAGACCTTCATTTTATTGGGTAAGTCATACTTCTTTTTCATCCTGATTATTCGTGTAGAGTCACCAAAACGGTCATCTTCATTTTCTTCATCCATCAAACTGCTGTCGACTGCCATGAAATACCGCTGGGTTTTATAAAACGACACGTATATCTTTTCACCTGTTGTATCATTTGCGATGATCTTGCTGCGGAACGTGCCGCCTTCCAACAAGTCTGATTCATCTTCTTCTTCATCTTCATCGTCGTCATTATAATTATAACGTGGCAGGTCCATCTTTTCCCGCTTCAACTCAGGGAATACCGGTGTCTTTACGGTATAATACAGGGTACTGTCCCTGCGTTCCTTTATTTCACCATAAACAAATTGTTTTATCTCAAAGGAATTCAGAAAATTTTGCATCTTCGGAGTTACCTGCTTACCATGCGCCACCAATGTATAATAATGGGGACCCTGGATGATGAACCGCGCCAGGTAAACCGATTTATTCTTATCGAGGTACCTGCAATCGAGAGCAGGGTAACCTTTATATACAAATTGCCGGCGGCTGATCTGCGTGTCGATAAATTCTGAAGCGGCAAAACTTTCTTCCATTAGTCCCAGGTCGAAAGTATCTTCTTCAACAAAGCTATAATTATGAATATCTGTACGAATGATCCGGTATTGAACATTTGCCGCATTATCTTCTGCGTCATATATCCAGCTTCCATCATTGCCGACATATGGGTCATGCGGAAATTCCACGCTGAATCCGCCGTAAGAAGGTGAATATTTCTTCCACCCCGTAACTGACGGGCCCGCATTTTTATTCTCTTTAAACTGGATGCTGTTAAAGAACTTATCCGCTTCATCTCCATTCTTCACGTAGTCGCCGGTACCGCTCATCTTGAAGAAAATGATCTCAAATGGTGTAATAAAAATATTATATCGCTGAACATCACCGCGCCGTGTTTTGTTGGCTATGGCGAAGCCCCGGTAACCGTTCTTTACAATATTTGTTTTGCTGATGATCTTTCCCGGTACATTTTCATACAACAGGCTATCGATGGTTTTATAAACATCGTCCATTTTATGTCCCCACATCCAGGCATTGGTCATAATGCGGGTGACCATGTAATAACTTCCATTCGCCATATCGGCATATTGACGCTGATCCAATGAAGCATCGTCCCCGAATTTGTAAAACTTTCCTGGAATATCTACTTTGAACAAACCATCATCTGCCATTTGCGTGTTGAATATTACCGGCACTCTTAGTTTTTCAACAGAACTCTTATGCTGGCTGTCTCTTTCTCCCATTTTTACAGGACGCAATTTGTATCCCATCTGCCGCAGCATTTCTATGACACCACGATTCCCGGGTAAATGGGCAGCCCCGACTCCAACAAATAAAGACATATTCGTCCTGAGTATTGAATCGATTGAGCTGGCCTGTATCTCATTTCTTTTATATAAGAACTTCTCATCAAACGCCGCGGAGAAACTATTGTATTTATTGATCGAATCAAGAAGATCAAGATTGCCGGTACGATAGGCTTCCTGGATCTTGTCGGGTGAATAGCCTTCCTCGCGGTCATAACTCCTCTCCTTTTTAGTTTTATCCTTCGCAGCATCTTTATAAGCTTCAGCCATCAGCTTCATACTTTCCCCATATCGTTCCACACCGGCCACCTTCTTTCCCCATTTCTTTCCGCATTGATAGATGTACATATCCAGGTAAGTATCTTCCTCAAAATCGCTGGATGCATTTCCATAGCTGCGATAAAGCAGATTATTGATCGTAGAAGGATTGCTGTATAATGAACGTTCTATTTTCTTATCGTATTTGTAAAACTTCAGTGTATTGATGCGTAGATACTCATCAGGCATTGACATATACGAAGAGCCCGTGCGAAAACGAAAAGTATTTCCTTCCTCATCGCCCTCTTCATCCTTGTATTTGCTCATATCTTCCTGCCATGATTCCGGGTTGGTTTCAAGCGCCACGACATCTGCGTTGCGAATACCGAGATAGAACGAATCAGCCAACTGGAAAGCAAGTTTGTTGCTGACATGCATAGTGCCAAACAGGTAAGATGGCTTTTTTAATCCCTTGCCACTAATCTCCCATAACAGGCTTTGATATTTCTTATCCTTTAGCTTAGGTTGAGCATGTAAGAGGTAAGGAAAAATCGCTACGATCAGAATTAAGATTCGCTTCATATTGGTTGACGGTTCGGGTTTAGAGTGAAAGCAAAGTCGCCGGATAAAATGGTGGACCGCAAAATAGTGTACGCAGCGCTTGTGTGCCCCGGTAGCCACCGGTATTAACGGGTATTTATCAAACTTATTTTCCGCACACAGGTTCATGGCTCTCAAATATAA
>JANWHX010000196.1 GCA_025450235.1 Chitinophagaceae bacterium
AATGTACTAAAAAGAAGGGCGAAAGCAGCAAGGAATTTTCTCATTTGAATTTTGTTTGACATTGGACGCTTAAAGCTCCATTAACTTGCTGACTTCGTAATGACAATTTGATAAAAGACCAATTTCAGTTTAACGATGCGGCTATTATTGAATTGCCAGGAAAATAACCAGGTTTATAATGCCGACAATCAGTCCTGTTATGGCTCCCCAGATCTGAAAATATCGCAATGCTGGTGAAAGAGCCGCCTCCAATTGGCCGGCACTAACATTTGTTATTTTATTTGCCACCAATGTTTCAATATTCAATTCTTCCCGGAGGTTGCCTGCAAATTGTTTCAACACCTGCGGAAACAGATCTTCTATTTCCTTTAGAAAAACTTCTTTTAGTGAATCAATTGTTTTGTTGCCAATGAACATACCGATCACCGGCATTTTCTCTTTTAATTTATTGCGCAGGAAATCGTCGATATGTCCTTCTACCATCGGCATTATCTTTTTGACGTTGCCGGGATCGGTGATCTTATTTTCAAGGTCTGAAAAAGGGAAGGCCGCACTTACGGACTTACCGATGTTTTTGGCCAAAGAATGTTGACGGGAAGGAATGATGCTGTATAGTAGAACCCTGATAGCTATCCATGTACAAATCCAACCAAGAATGGCTGATAAGATGGGGATAATTAGTAACCAATAATTCATACTTCAGTTAATGATAAAAATCAACCCCGGCTCGTTACCAACGAAACCGGGGTTGGCGGGTGGCTAATGGGGCTCGAACCCACGACCCTCAGAACCACAATCTGATGCTCTAACCAACTGAGCTATAACCACCATCTATTGTTCAAAGTGGCAGCAAAAATAAATAAAATGGCTATTGCGGAAAAATAAAGTCTCTCCTGTACAATAACCATTTTACAAACATGGAATGATTTTTATAGCAAGCTTGGCTGATTCCGACCGCTTATCAAAAACACCCTAAAAACAGTTGTTAAATGCGTCTAAAGGCAAGAAATTCATCGTTTTTGCGTTATTTTTGAGTAATGCAAAACGTTTTAAAATACCTTTTGAATATGAAAAGACTTCCTATTGTGATTCTGACGATAGTAGCTGGATTTTTCCTGGCATTCCAGACCATGGGAACGGGCACCAAAACCCCACCCACTAAGTATGAAGAGATCCTAAAGCTCGTGGGTGAGATGCTTAGCCAGGCACATTACAGTCCTCAGGACATAAACGACGCCTTTTCAAAAAAAATATTTAAGAAATACATCCATGATCTCGATCCTGAGAAGACCATGTTTACGCAGACTGATATGGAGATGCTGCAAAAAAAATATGAAGCAAGGATCGATGATGAAATAAAAGGATCTTCTGTGGAATTTTTTCTCGCGGCCGGGAAAACCTTTAATGCACGCATGGAGGAATCCGCCGCAATCTGCAATGAAATCCTTCAAAAGCCTTTTGAATTCAATACAGACGAGGAGGTCATACTCGATGGTGACAAATTGAATTATACTGCTAATTCAACGGAATTAAAAGAACGGTGGAGGAAGAAATTAAAATACATGACGCTCGAACGTTACTCGGATCTTTTGGATACCCGCGAAAAAAACAAAGGGAAAGAAGGATTTGTAGTAAAAACTGACGAGGAGTTAGAAAAAGATGCCCGTGAAAAAACAAAGAAAGTAATTGACCGTTTATTCGAACGTTTCCGCTTCAAATTCACTGATGATGATAAATTCAATGTCTTTGTGAATGCGATCACAACAACCATGGATCCTCACTCAGAATTTTTCCCGCCGGTTGATAAGCGATATTTTGATGAAGAAATGAGCGGCCGCTTTTTTGGTATCGGCGCTTCATTGCAATACGATGAAGGCAATATAAAGGTGAGCAGCATCCTGACGGGAAGTCCCGCATTTAAATCTGGCGAATTACAACCCGGTGATGTCATTCAAAAAGTGGCACAGGGAAAAGAAGAGCCGGTCGATTTAACAGGCTATGTAGTAACCGATGCCGTAAAATTGATCCGCGGTAAAAAAGGAACAGAGGTCAGATTAACCGTGAGAAAACAGGATGGTACTTTAAAAGTCGTTTCGCTTGTCCGTGACCAGATAGTGCAGGACGAAACATTTGCCCGCAGCGCCATTGTAAAAAACGCAAATTCAAAGATTGGGTACATCTTCCTTCCCGAATTCTATGCTGACTTTGACAATCCTAATGGCAACCGGAGCTTTATAGATGTTGCCAAGGAAGTGGCTAAACTGAAAGAGCAAAAAGTTGATGGAATTGTAATTGATCTTCGTAATAACGGAGGCGGGTCCTTGTATGATGTGGTGCAAATGGCAGGCCTGTTCATCGAAGATGGACCGATAGTGCAGGTGAAAGACAGGGATAATAAACCTAGTATATTAAAGGATAAAGACAAATCTGTTCTGTATTCAGGTCCGCTGGCTGTCATGGTCAATGAATTCAGTGCCTCGGCGTCCGAGATCTTTGCAGCAGCAATACAGGATTATGGAAGAGGAGTGATCATTGGAAGCACATCCACGTATGGTAAAGGCACCGTTCAACGTAACATAGGTCTTGACCAGGGTTTTTCAGTTTCTAATTCTGACCTGGGTACCGTAAAACTGACTTTACAGAAGTTCTACCGTATAAATGGAGGTTCAACGCAGTTAAGGGGTGTTACGTCCGATATTATTTTACCTGACCAGTACGAATTCCTGAAAGTAAGAGAGAAGGACGACCCCGATGCTTTGCCCTGGGATGAGATCAACAAGTCTCCTTATTCTAACTGGAACGCAGGATATGACCTGAAGACAATTCAGCAACTAAGCCATCTTCGGCTGGATAACGACAAGACCTTTAAATTAATTAAAGAAAATACAGAATGGCTTGGGAAGCAGAATGACAAGCAATATTCATTGCAGTTGGCAAAGTATCGTACAGAACAAAAAGCGATCCGTGCAACTATTACACAAAATGATGCGTTGATAAAACTAAAAGAAGAGATCAATGTTACTGCTTTGCCGAATGAGGAAAACAAATGGGCCAGCGATCAGAACAAACAAGAGCGTTTTAACCAATGGTTAAAAAGCCTTCGTAAAGATATTTATCTCGACCAGGCAGTGAAAGTGGTGGATGATGTGATTGCCCAGCAAAACCTGGTAAAAGGAAAAGCAGGAGAAGAAGTCAAGAAAGCTTTCTGATAGATTGTAATAAGTTCAGGGTTGCCAACCTTTCAAAGGTTGGCAACCCTTTTTTGGAAACGGTTGGCTTTATTTCTTTAAGGCTGTCATAAATACCGTTCTTTAAGCACTTTCATGTGATGAATTCCGTGTCCCACCACCACAAAGCCTATTCCCAGCACATAGATTGAATTGTTGTTGGCAGTACCAGCAGCATCCAGCTGATCATCATCAAAGGATTCAAAAAGGTATTCGGACGACATCCTGACCATTTTAAATTCTGAGACCAGGTTATTCCAGTCTCTTTTATCCGCTTTGGCATTTTCAGCATAGGTGTTTTCGTCAAATCCCGGCAGAAAAGTAGCGTCCTTCCTTGCAAAACGCAGGGCGCGATAGCCAAATATCCTTTCTGCATCTATGATGTGCTGCAACACTTCCTTTACTGTCCATTTGCCGTCAGCATAGCGATAATCATATTTATCGGGCGGAATGTTTTCAAAAAATTCGATGATAGCCGGCGTTTGAGTGGTGAAAGCTTCCAACAAATCATTTTCCGGAACCTGGCCGATATAGTTGTGGTAAAAAGCGGGTACACGGGAAAGGTCTGGGCGCATAAGAATAGTGAAAATTTTAAAGTAAAAAATTCAAACACGGCGACTTACAATTTCACGGCTGGAAGTTCGGATTTTTTGATGAGATAGAAATCTGAATCGCATCGTGTCTTTGTGAATAACAAAAACCTGCCGATATTTAGAAATAAAAAACAACCGATGTTAGCAATCAATTTCACTCCTTTTCCTGATTTAACTTCTGAACGTCTGCGATTCAGGCCACTGATTCCTGAAGATGTAAACGAAATATTCGGATTACGTTCAGATGAAAGAGTGAACAGATTTATTGGCCGCACTCAATGTAAAAGCTTTGAAGAAGCCGGCGCTTTTATAAATAAGATTAACCGGAATATTCACAACAATGAGAGCATATACTGGGCCATAGCTTTCAAAAATGATAACAAACTTATCGGGACAATTTGTTTGTGGAATATCCAGCCGGAGAATTACCGGGCGGAAATAGGGTATGAGCTGAATCCCGAATACTGGGGCAAAGGAATTATGACAGAAGCAATCCCAACGATCATTGAGTATGGTTTTGAAACCATGAAATTACATTCAATTCAGGCGGACCTGGATCCGGCGAACTCGCCATCGGTAGTGCTCCTGGAAAGAAATGGTTTCGTTAAGGAAGGGCATTTTAAGGAGAGCACGTATTTTAACGGCAAGTTTTCAGATCGCGTGGTTTATTCGCGCATATTCAGAAAAGAATGAGGTAAAGTCAGTCATATAATTTGCATGTGAATGACAACCCGTGCTTCGCCGATGATGATTGTACATTAGTTCATACAGGTTGAAAATAAAATATCCTGTCTTTTTATCAGGACGGGATACCCATATTTTTCTGAGCTGTTCTTATTCTCTTATTTTAGGTTTTACCGTTGATGTAACGATCTTATCAGGTGTCCGTTCGCCTTTGAGCGTTGAAGCCAGTTTAACCGCTTCATACGCATTGATGATACCACCTGTTCTGCTCAGATCGGACATTTCTACTTCTTCACCATTTCCGGGATCCTTTACCTTGATTGTTGGTTTTTGTGCCGATTTTTCAATCACCATTTTTACCTGCCTTGCGCTCAGGTTCGGATAATATTCCATGATCAACGCTGCCAGGCCAGCAACAACAGGAGAAGCCATGCTTGTACCCTGTTCATCTTTATAATTGCTCCCCGGGATAGTTGAATATATTTTCATACCGGGAGCAAAAACATCAACAGATTTCTTGCCGTAGTTGGAAAAATAGGCCGTAAGTCCCTTCGTAGTCGGGCCACTGGCACCCACTGTGATCCATTCGGGCCCACGACTACCATCGTCATAAAGAGAAGAAGGAAAATTATATGTTGTATCAATATTCTTATTGTCATTGCCTGCAGCCTGAACCAACAGCACGCCTTTGCTTTGGGCATATTTTGCAGCTTCATCCACCCATTTCTTTTCTGGAGAATACGACTTTCCAAAACTCATATTAATGATCTTTGCCCCGTTGTCCGCCGCATATCGTATAGCTAACGCAACGTCTTTATCATGCTCATCGCCGTCAGGCACCGCACGGACCATCATGATCCTTACGTTATCAGCTACACCATTTACGCCTACACCATTATCTCTTACAGCCCCTATAATACCGGACACGTGGGTTCCATGTAAAGCAGAGCTCTTGCCTGCCATTACATCGCCATTGCCATAAAACCTGTCACTAAAATCATCATAGTTGTCTTTCACAATACCAGCACGAAAAGCAGGCGGGGCCTGCTCTGCAGCTCTCAGCTTTGATTCTTCCGCATCTAAAGACTGGGCTATGTCGTTCAGGGCCTCACTGGCGGGTTGCTCCAATCCGATTTCAAATTGCTCATAAAGCCTTAATATATTTCTTTTGCCTCTTTTGGTAATATCATCGGCTGGTGTATATCCCTCAACATCTTTCGCGGTATAGTCTTCTTTAATCTTTGATTTGAAAATTGAATCAGCAGCCCTCGCATCCTTCAGACTTTTTTTAATGAGAATGATATTGTAGGCGACGATCGGGTCGATCTCACCTACTTCTTCTTTTGCCCTTAGCCACATAGCATATTCCTTTGCCTCCGCAGGGGTAAGTTTTGCCTTATCGATATCTTTTTTTCCCCATTTACTCTTCAGGCCGTGATAGACTCTTGAAGCCTCATAACTGTCCTTATCAACATTGCGGCCATCGCGGCCACCCAGGAAATTCCAGCCATATACATCATCAATATAGCCGTTCTTATCATCATCGATGCCATTCCCGGCAATCTCCCCCGCATTACGCCAGAGCACTGCTTTCAGATCCTCGTGGGTTGTATCAATACCAGAATCAATCACACCTACTATAACCGGTGTGCTTTTTAACTTTTTAGATTTGATAAAATCGTAGGCTTCTTTGAGACTGATGCCAAAATAGTTTCCGCTGTCACGGGGATTCCACAAATGCCAGCCTTTGGGTACATCTTTCTGTGCAACAATAACAAGGGTAAATAAGGCAAAAACAGCCGTCAACGAAATCCGTTTGAATGCATTCATTTGTCAGATTTTATTTGAATATACAAAATTGCAAAAGCAATTAAAATGCCGGTTACCATTCATATATTTTATGTAAATAAAAACCCCTGCATCTCGTCCTGCAGGGGTTCTGAATGCCATGACGGCGATATATGATTATTGGTTGCTTAGCTTTAATTCAACCCGGCGATTTTTAGCTTTTTCTTTTTCTGATGTGCCGGTGCTCAGAGGCTGGTTAGGGCCAAATCCGACCGCTTTAAGACGTGATGCCGCGATACCTTTTGAAACCAGGTAGGCCTTCACTTTGTCAGCCCTTGCCTGCGACAATTTCATATTTGCGTTATACAGTGCATCACCGCTGGTGTGACCCTCAATTGAAAGCTTGAAATCCGGGTTCTGTTTCAGGACGGCTGCTACCTCGTTCAATACCTTATGAGTTGAGGGAAGAAGATTAGCCTTACTTTGCTGGAATTGTATCCGACGAGCCGCAAAATTGACTTTTTCAACTATTTCCTTTTTAATTGGCTCCGGGCAACCATTTCTTGCCACAGATCCTTTTGCAACTGGACACTTGTCTACCTCATCATTTAATCCATCGCCATCCGTATCAGGTACCGGGCAGCCATTGTAACGGGCAGACCCGCCAATACCCGGACATTTATCTTCTGAATCATTTACACCATCTTTATCAGAGTCTTTTGGTTCGGGAGCGCAACCGTTGTTTTCTTTGACACCAGCTACATCCGGACATTTATCATCTTTATCAGCTACCCCATCATTGTCTTTATCACTGATAGGGCATCCCGCATTTGACAGCAACCCGGCCTGTCCAGGACATTTATCTTCTTTATCCTGTAAGCCATCGTTGTCGGTATCGGGGCAGCCATTGAATTTGGCTGTACCAGCCTGGTCGGGGCATTTATCTTCTTTATCCTGTACGCCATCGTCATCCCTGTCTTTCTTTTGCTTTCCTAACTTATCAATAAAGACTCCTGCAGTAATACCTAAAACTTCGTGCTTGTATGTCGCCGTATAATTTTGGGGTTTGTAAAAATCTTTCAATCCGCGGCTATAGTTTGCGGTCAGGAACAGGCGCCCAAATTCAAAACCGGCAACACCATTCACACCATAATCAAATACCGCATACTTGCCGGGACCATCCCCGACGTCAGGATCTTTATTCTCATCAACTGTATAGTCGCCATTCTTGGAAACCGTTTCTACTTTCAATTTCCCGGTGTAAAAGAAAGATCCATAAGGTCCGGCACCAATTAAAAATTTTGCAGTTTTTCCTAACCTGAATTTATAAAGTACATTAAGCGGCACTTCAAGATAATTGACGAACTCGGATGCATTCACGTAAAGCGTTTGGCTCACAGTGGTATCATATCTCGCGGCGAACTTGCGGCCTTTATTGGTAAAAATGATACCAGGCTGAAAATAAACATTGGATCCGGTCCTGAAAGGCATGTTGGCGATAAAGCCAAAATGCATTCCGGTTCGGGGCGAGTATTTGTTTTTTAATGAATCCCACCCCGGAATGTCAGCATTTTCCAGCACTTTCGATTGGTGAACTCCACCAAGCATCCCTATGCGATATTGTTGTGCGTGAGTAATGATAGCTAAGAAAAGACATGTAGCCACCGTTGTACAGACCCGTTTCATTGGATATAGAATTTGGTTTTTAAGGGTATTGGTTCTTAATATGTAAAAATCAAAAATATTCTGCAAAAAAGGAAGCTTTCTCTAAAGTGGGGTAAATGTTCTCACAAGTCCAGACCGTAAAAATAACATCAGAGATCGAATTTTATCCCTTGTGCCAATGGTAAGTTTTGGCTGTAATTTATCGTATTTGTTTGCCGGCGCATGTAAGCTTTCCATGCATCACTACCACTTTCACGACCACCGCCTGTTTCTTTTTCTCCCCCAAATGCTCCACCTATTTCAGCACCGGACGTTCCAATATTGACGTTGGCAATTCCACAATCACTTCCTTCTGCCGATAAAAATTGCTCCACTTCGCGCAAGTTCAAAGTCATTATCGATGATGATAAACCTTGCGGCACCCCATTTTGTATGGCAATAGCTTCGTTGATTGTTTTATACTTTAGCAGGTACAGGATAGGAGCAAAGGTTTCATGTTTTACAATTTTCATTCCAGGCCTTACTTCAGCAATGCATGGTTTGACATAACATCCACTTTCATATCCTTTGCCTTCGATAAGCCCTGTTTCTGTGATGAAATTTCCCCCTTCAGCTTTACATTTTTCAATTGCATCGACATACATCTTCACCGCATCTTTATCGATCAATGGCCCCACATGATGCACTTCGTTAAGGGGATCACCTATTTTAAGTTGTGAATACGCAGTAATCAATCTTTTCTTGACCGTTTCATATACTTCTTCATGTATGATTAGCCTTCTGGTTGACGTGCAGCGTTGCCCCGCTGTTCCGACTGCTCCAAACAATGAGCCGATGACAGCGATGTCAAGATCGGCTTCTTTTGAAATAATAATAGCATTGTTACCTCCAAGTTCCAGCAACGCCCTTCCTAATCTTGCGCCAACAGCTGCTCCAACAGCTTTACCCATTCTTGTGGAACCTGTCGCCGAAACTAACGGGATCTCCAAATCGTTGGCAATCCATTCACCCACATCTCTGCCGCCAATCACTATGTTGCTTACTCCCTCAGGAACATTATTTTTCCTGAAGACGTCATTGATGATATGCTGACAGGCAACAGCACACAATGGAGTTTTTTCTGAAGGCTTCCAAATGCAGACATTGCCACAAACCCAGGCCAGCATGCTGTTCCAGCTCCATACAGCGACGGGGAAATTAAATGCCGATATGATTCCAACAATTCCAAGTGGATGATATTGCTCATACATCCGATGGCCGGGCCGTTCGCTATGCATAGTCAATCCGTATAATTGCCTGGATAACCCGACAGCAAAATCGCAGATGTCGATCATTTCCTGTACTTCACCAAAACCTTCCTGCAAACTTTTTCCCATTTCATAAGAAACTAATTTACCCAGCGAATCTTTTTTTTGCCTTAATGCATCCCCAACCTGCCTGACGATCTCGCCACGCGCCGGGGCGGGTACTAATCGCCATTGAGTGAATGCTTCTTCAGCTCTTCTTACCACAGCATCAAAGCTTTCTTTATCAGCAGTGGTAACGGAACCGATAAGCTTCCCATCAACGGGAGAAAATGAATCTATTTTCCCGCCGGTTGAATTGATCCATTGCTGACCTGTGCTTATTCCATTATTGACTGGTTCAATTCCGAGCGTTACAAGAAAATCCATATACTTTTTTAAGTAAGCAAAGGTAAACAGAAATTGACCTCCGGTAAATTGGTGGTACTAAATTCAAGGGACATTTAATTCTCAATTAGAAATAACAATAACGTATTTGCCCCAGAATCGCTGCTCTTCATTCATTGCGTTTCTTGTATTAGTTGCAGGAGTAGTTGTGTTCGATGCTCCTGAAGGACGGGTACCGGGCCTAACGCCAACAACCCTGGTGGAAGTTGATGCGACCGCCGGAGACTGAGGGGGAGTCGGGACTGCATGAAGTTTCCATCCAATGCTTATGTTTTTTTGATTCAATGTAGCAGGATCACCAAAAACAGAAATAGGAATGCGGTATTCAATATGCATAACCTGGGCAGAATCCCAACCATAAGCAACATTAACGCTGCCTGGCATCGTTAACTCCTGGTAAGGAGGTGCATTATCGGAAAATCCAAAGAGTTTAAGTTTTATCAGGTTTAAGATCATCATCGAACGTATCGTATTTATGTCGGTGTTTTTGCCGGGTGGCAAGTCTGGACTGTCTTCATTGACAATAGGAAACTCAACACCCCGGGATTCTCTTTTCTTCCCGTTTAGATCAATATATAATGACATCCCGGCCTTCATGATTTTTGCTTGCCAGGCTGGAGAAGGCAGACTGATTGCCAGATATAGATCAACGCTGTTATTGTCCGCTGCATAACGGACGGAAGTTTCTTTATGCGTAGTGAATCTGTCTGCCGGCCATTCATTTACCAGTCCGTCCAGCGTATGAGTAATAACTGCGCTATCCAGAGTTGTTCCTTGAATGACAGTGTGGCGAATCTTCGTTGTAGAGATATAGATAAGTGATAGCCAGGGAACGATAAATAATGGCTTCATATCGTTAGGAGTTTAATTGACAATTTGGTTCTGTCAATATTGTTCGCCTTCGCCCGGGAATTCAATTGACTTCACATCCCTGATATATTTTTGAACAGCTTTAGTCACCTGCTCATTCAAATTCAGGTATTGGCGTAAAAACCTTGGCTTAAATTCAATATTGATCCCAAGCATATCATGCATGACTAATACCTGGCCGTCGCAATATTTTCCTGCGCCGATACCGATGGTTGGGATACTCAGACTTTTGCTCACGCCCTTGGCCAATGATGCAGGAATTTTTTCCAATACAATGGCAAATGCCCCGGCTTCCTGTAATAATAATGCATCTTTCTTGAGCTTGTCAGCTTCCCCTTTTTCAGTGGCTCTTACCACGTATGTTCCGAATTTATTGATGGATTGCGGCGTTAATCCCAGGTGTCCCATAACGGGAATCCCGGCGCTGACAATTTTCTTTACAGAATCAATCACCTCTTCTCCTCCTTCGAGTTTAACAGTGTGCGCACCGCTTTCTTTCATGATGCGGATAGCAGAAGCCAACGCGATTTCAGAATTGGATTGATAGTAACCAAATGGAATATCCACCACGATCAATGCTCTTTCTCTTGCCCGCACCACACTTTGTGCATGATAGATCATCTGGTCCAATGTTATGGGCAGGGTAGTGCCGTGACCTGCCATGACATTACTGGCGCTGTCGCCCACTAATATGATATCGATACCCGCTGAATCAAATATTGTCGCAAAAGAATAATCATAGGCAGTGATCATAGAAATTTTCTCACCTGCCAGTTTCATCTTCTGAATGGTGTTGGTAGTAACTTTTTTGATTTCCTTTACGTCTTTTCCTTCCTTATTTTCTGCCATGAAAGATCATTTGGGAGGTAAAAGTAGCTAAAATCAAACTTCTACTTCTTTCAGGCGCACTTCTTCATACAAGGTGTGAATCAATCCATCGGCGAGACCGATCTTGGGAACAACTATTTCTTCCGTGTCTGTCCATCGCATTACGTTGATGTAAATAAGCAGGGCAGGAACTATTACGTCGGCCCTGTCTTCACGAAACTTGTAAATACTCATGCGCTGGGCGAGTGATAACGAACTGAATTCTTTATAATATTCACGCAATAGCTCGAGGGTAAGCGGTTTTCCTTCCTTTCGTTTGGAAAGAGAAAATATCTTATTAATATTTCCGCCCGAGCCAATAGCCGTGACATGGTGATAGCCTTTCGTCTTTGTTTTAATGAATTCTTTCATTGTATCCCACATTCCTTCTGACACCTGGCCTTTCAGCAAACGGATCGTGCCAATATCAAATGATTCTTTAAAAATCAGTTTGCCATCGCTGAAGAACGTAAGTTCGGTACTCCCGCCGCCGACATCAATATATAAGTACGACTCTTCTGTGGTCATATTCTCAGCAACATGATTTTCATAGATCAGCGACGCTTCTTCCTGGCCGTTGATAATATTGATCTGGATACCTGTTTCCTCCAATACTTTTTTTATGATTGCTGTTCCATTAACAGCGTCACGCATAGCCGATGTAGCACAGGCTTTCAGGTGTTTTACTTCATAAATATCCAGGAGCAGTTTATAAGATTTGATTGTCTTGATGATCTTGTCCACCTTTGGCGCTGATATTTCGCCTTTGTCAAATACATCAAAACCTAGCCGAAGCGGTACGCGGATCAATGCTACTTTGATAAATTCGGGTGCTGCCTGGGTACCGGGGATGACATCACTTATTAGCAATCGGGCTGCATTACTTCCGATATCAATGGCTGCTAGTCTCAACTGTCGTTAGGGTTTTTTTATACAAATAATTATATGTTTCCAACTGGGATCGGACCTTTTTCTTCGTTGTCCTGACATATTCATTGCTCAATTCATTATCCAGCCTTCTTGCCTTTACATTATCCTGCAGCTGAATACCCAATATATCTTTCAATTCTTGTTTAATCTCATCATTCGATATCGGGCAGGCGACTTCGACGCGATGTTCAAGGTTTCTTACCATCCAGTCGGCCGAAGATATATAAACTTTCTCTTTACCCTTGTTGTGAAATACCCACACACGTGCATGTTCGAGGTATTCATCAACAATACTCACTGCCCGCACCGGTTTTCTGAATTTTTTGTTTTCGGAAAACATACCAAATATGCCCCGTACAATTAGTTTCACCGGGACGCCGGCCCTTGCCGCTTCATACAATTTCTGTATCATGTCTTCGTCAGAAAGTGAATTCATTTTTAAAATGATCCCTGAAGGCTTATTCTTTTGCGCTTGTTTTATTTCATCCTCAATAAGCTTGTGTAGTTCTTTACGAACCAGGTGAGGGCTGGGTAAAATGGTATCGCAATTTTTCAGAAAATGGATCCCGGTCTTGGGTTGTTCGAGATAGTTAAAGATCTTATTTACATCTGCCATGATCCGGCTATTGGATGTAAGCAGGCAATGATCTCCATAAACCCTGGCGGTTCTTTCGTTCAGGTTACCGGTGCTGACAAATCCGTAAGCCAGCTGCTTATCTTTTACTTTCTTCCTAATCAAACAGATCTTGCCATGAACTTTCATGTTTGGAATTTCTACCAGCACCTTCACACCTTCTTCTTCCAATCGCGCCTTCCATTCAAGATTAGCTTCTTCTTCGAACCGGGCACGCAATTCCAGCATAACGATCACCTGCTTTCCATTTCGGGCTGCATTGATCAGCGAATTGATGATCCTCGATTGCGGTGCCAGCCGGTAACAGGTGATCTTGATCGTTGTTACATCCGGATCGAAAGCTGCCTCACGAAGCAGGTCAATAATAGGAGTGAAGGAATGATAAGGGAAGTGTAACATCACATCCCTCTCCAGTACCACGTTCGAAATACGATGCGAGCGGAGTAATGGATGGTCAAATGGTTTCTTACGGGTACGTTTCTCTTTGAAGACCTGGTCGGGAAAATCCATGAAGTGCCGGAAATTATGGATACGCCCGCCGGGAATCAAGTTGTCTCTTTTGGTAAGATGCAAACGCCGGATGAGGTACTCAAGAAGACTCGGGTCCATCTCATGATCATAGACAAAGCGGACCGGTTTTCCTTTGCGGCGATTTCTTAAACCTTTTTCTATCCTTTGCATAATGCTCGTCGAAACATCATTATCTATATCTATCTCCGCATCCCTGGTTACTTTAAAAATATGTGACTTATACTGGTCGTATCCAAAAAAGGAAAATATTTCGGGAAGGCTAAACCGTATTACATCTTCCAGCAAAATGATATCATTTTCGCCGTCTGCTGATGGTAATAAAAGGAATCTTCCGACAACACGGCTGGGAACTTCGATCAATGCGTATTTTTTGTTCAATGCACTTTCTTTTTTCCACATCACTACCGCGAGGTAAATGGATTTATCCCGGAGATTGGGAAACTCGGGAATATTTTCGATCATTAAAGGAATAATATTCGGGCTTACTTCTTCTTCATAATAATTGCGGACAAATTCCTGTTGCTTGGCCGTGAGCTCCTTTTCTGTACGCAGAAAAATTTTTTGTTCATTTAGTCGTGCCAAAACATCTTCCCATATCCGGCTGAATTCACTCTGCTGATTTAATACGATCATCTGTATTTCATCGAGTATTTGCTGCGGATCAGTTTCAAGATGTACATTGGCTTTACTGCCAAATTGAATCATTCGTTTTAATGTGGCTACACGAACGCGAAAAAATTCATCCAGGTTGTTTGAAAAAATTCCAAGAAATCGTATTCGTTCTTTTAATGGTACGTTGGCATCCGCAGCTTCCTGCAGGACCCTTGCGTTAAAAGAAAGCCAGCTTACGTCTCTTGCAATCGTCTTACGCTTCATGTGCGTCATAAAAAATAATTTTCAAAACCAAAACGATAAATTTACGAAACAATGACTATGGCAACTGTTAAGTTTTTATATAGCCGTCAGTCTTTCCTGATCTGGTTGATAAGATCGGTGGTAGAAAAACCTTCCAGGATTGGATTGATAACAACTTTGCCGCCGTTCGCTATTACTTCTTTAGCCCCGGCTACCTGCTCAACCGTGTAATCTCCTCCCTTCACTAACACGTCCGGCATGATTAGTTTTATCAGTTCAAGTGGCGTGTCCTGTTCAAACATTACCACAGCGTCGACCATTAATAAAGAAGCAAGCACCAATGCCCTGGAGTCCTGTTTATTCACCGGCCGGTCTTTTCCTTTCAACCTCTTGACGGATGCGTCCGCATTCAACCCGACTATGAGATAATCAGCTTCCCTGGCAGCCTGGGAAAGCGAAAAAATATGTCCTTCATGAATAATATCAAACACGCCATTCGTAAAAGCGATTCTTTTACCAATAACCCTCCACTGGATAGCCCGCTGAGCGACTTCCTGGAAAGACAGAATTTTTTTGGGGATGTGCTCAATTTGTTTCATCTGCCAGCTTTTATAATGCCGATTGCCTCAATTTATTTTTATTATACCAGGGCAACGCGACAAAACTAATTAAACCACCAATAATTATTACAGAAGTGTTGGCCAGCCACAATAACCAGCCAAATGCCAATGCAACACCCTGCGATAAGCCGTAGATCTGCATTGTCTGTTCAAGAAGAAATGCGTATCCACCAATACCGCCCGGTGTGATCGTCATGCCAATGCTGCCTGCGGACAACACGGCAAACGCTTCCCGGATACCATAATGTTCTGTTTCCTGCAATGCATAAAATCCGATATAGCCGCCACCGAGATACAAGGTCCACATCAGTAATGTATATAATATGAACTGCCCCCTTTTTTTCAAATGCTGGATGGCACTGATACCTTCCCATACTCTCTTAGCGATTTTCTTAATGGCATTTACCAGGTCATTAAAATTCTTTTTCTTGATTATCATCCACAAGGCGATTATTAACAACACAATGCCGGACACAATTAGCAAGACCAGATAACCCGGTATTTTTTTACTTTCATCTGTTTCCCGGCTATTAAAAATCTTGTCGACCAGCTCGTCATACAGGGTCGGCTGTATTATGATTGTTATGACAAACACGATCACTAAACAGATAGCGTCAACGAGTCGTTCGAGTATAATGGTGCCAACTAATTTATCTGCGGGCACTTTTTCGTAGCGGGCCAAAACGGTACATTTCAGTACTTCTCCCAGGCGTATCACTGCCTGGTTAACAATATAGCCGATCATCACTGCAAAGAAAGTATTCGCCTTGCTTGGTTTGTATCCAATTGATTCGATCAGCAACCGCCATCGCATCGCTCTCACGTAGTGACTCAGGAGTAAGATCATGAAAACAGGAAGGGCAAGGAAATACCGGGCATTATTCAGAGCAAACCGTATCTGGACCCTTTCAAGCGGCCCCACGTCTTTTATTGATAACCAAACAAACAAAAATCCCAGCGAGAAAAAAAAGACATATTGGAGTATGGTCCGGAATCGCCTGTTCATTTGACCGAAAATAAGTCAAATAGGTCAAATGGGTTATGAGGAACAAGTCAGAGTAGTGTCCGGTTTTTAAAATAGCCGGTAAGACGAAAAGACGGTAAGGTGTGACTTCCAAATTACAATATTCTTATCGTCTTCCCGACTTCCTCCAAAGGAGTCCTTCGGACCTGCCAAAATCGGACACAACTCAAATGAGGCAAATTATTCAAAGCCCAGCCGGTTACAGTCTTAACAACAATTTGATCTGCGGGGATTGAATTATTGTTAATTAAGTACAAGGTTATCGATCAAGCGGACCTCGCCAAGGTAGGCTGCTGCCAAGGCAACCAGCTTCTGCCCGGCATTCCATTTACTGATCGGTTTTAGAGTATCAGCATCTGCTATCTCTATATAATCGGGCTTGAGCCGATTGTCGATCAGTTTTTTGACGGCCGATTCTTTTAATGATAATAAATCTCCTTTTGGCAAATTCTCTTTAATATGAAGTAAAGCACGATAAATGGCAGGCGCCGTTTTCCTTTCTTCTTCATTCAACCGGAGGTTTCTGCTACTCATCGCCAGGCCGTCGGGCTCACGAAAGGTAGGGCAGATGTTCAACTTTATTTCTGTATGACCCGTAAGTTCAATTAGTCTTCTGATCACCATACATTGCTGATAATCCTTCTGACCGAGATATAGGTTATCGGGTTTTACAATATCCAGCAACCGGTGCACTACCATACAGACCCCCTGGAAATGACCGGGCCGGTATTTACCTTCCAATATAGTTTCCAGGTAACCGAGGTCATATTTCAAATCTGAAGGGACTCCGTCCGGGTAAATTTCTTCAACAGAGGGCATGAACAGCACTTCGCACCCTGCCGCCTCAAGTTTGTTTATATCATTTTCAATGGTGACCGGGTACTTCTTAAAATCGTTGGGGTCGTTAAACTGGGTTGGATTGACAAATATGCTGGAAACAGTTATTGAGTTATCTTTTCTACTGCTTTCAATAAGAGAGACATGTCCCTGGTGAAGCGCACCCATAGTTGGCACAAAACCTATCTTTTTCCCTCTTTGCTTTTGCGTTGTCAGATAAGTTTGAAAATCGGTCTTTTTCCTGAATAAAATCATATACAGCGGTCAATTCGTATATAAACAATTGCAAACATAGCTATTCGGTATAAAATCATACCTTTGCCAACTCCAAAAAAAGGCAAATTTAAACGGGACAACATGTCGGGAAAAAAAAGAATTCTTTTTATTGCAAACGAAATGTCACCCTATCTGGAGCTGACGGAATTTTCAGAGATCGTAAATAAGCTTGCTATTAAGGCAAATGATAACGGGTTTGAGGTTCGTTGCATAATGCCTCGCTTTGGGAATATCAACGAGCGGCGTCACCGTCTCCATGAAGTGGTCCGTTTATCAGGGATAAATGTGTCGGTGGATAACGACGACATGCCATTACAGATCAAGGTTGCTTCATTGCCGAGCGCCCGGCTGCAGGTCTATTTCCTCGAAAATGAGGACCTCTTTAAAAGAAAATATATTTTTCATGATGAAAATGAAAAATGGTATGACGACAACGGGCTTCGCACAATATTTTTTTGCAAAGGCGCTTTAGAGACAGTAAAAAAGTTTGGATGGCCCCCTGATATAATTCATTGCAGTGGCTGGATGACGGGCCTTATTCCCGCTTACCTGAAAACAGTATATAAAAAAGAACCTGTTTTTTCTCATAGTAAAATCGTCTATACGATTGGACAAAATACTTTTAAGGAAAAACTGGGCAGTGATTTTTTGACGAAGGCATTGATCCATCCATCGCTTAAAGAAAAAGACCTCGAGCCGTTTAAGGAAGCGAACAATACGGCGATGTTTCGCGGAGGCGCAACGTATGCGGATGCAATAACGTTTGGAGTTGAGAAAGCTGAAAAGAAACTGATCGACGAGTTTTCCAAGGTAAGAGGCAAAAAGACATTGCAGTATAACCAGGAATCTGATTTAACAGACTATTTACAACTGTATAACGATCTTGCAGCCGGGTAAATCTGACCCTTATCGTCTTCATTCTCAGACAAAGTTGGGAAAAGAGCTGAAAAAAACTTATAATCGAAATTTTCAAATGTTGAAGAACAGACAACTGGTACTAACGCTTGGATCAATCATTACCACCACTCTTATCGTTCTTAGTTCCTGTAGAAAAATAAATGAGTCCACTGAGCTTGGGGGTGATATCATTCCCGCGGTTGACAACGTCAATACATTTGATACTCTATTAACGGTTGAAGCTTATAATGATCTTTTTACACTCGGCGGTCCCGTCACTGATACTTTAAAGGAGGATTCGACCCGAAGTGACTACCGATATGAACAATTCCTTGGTTGGATTAATGATGATCCACTTTTTGGAAAAACGGATGCCCAAATGTATTTTGAACTGAAGCCCCAGGCTTTTCCGTTTAAGTTCAATAATATCCCGTATCCGGACAGCGTGATTCTTGATTCTGTGGTGCTGATCCTCGATTACGTGGAAACCTATGGCGACAGCAGCGTTGCTCAAACAGTTACAGTTTCGGAGCTCATAAGCGAATTCAGGGTAGATACATCTTACCTTATAAGAAAAAATTCAGATTTTTTTGTAGGGGGCTTACTGGGTTCCCGGACTTTTAAGCCTTCGGCATTAAAAGATTCCGTCAAAGCTCTCTTTGATACTACCTCTCATCAACTTAGGATAAAATTGAGCGATGCGTTTGGGAACAGGCTATTGTTTTATGATACGAATTCCGCTAATAATATGTATGCCTCGGATTCTTTATTTAAAACAAAATTCAAAGGCTTTGCTTTAAAGTCCACATCGGGAAACGCAGTAATGGGTTTTGATCTGCAGGGTGAGAATACTAAGTTAGGTATTTATTACAGGCATTTACATGGAACCGGTGACTACGACAGCACCGTGAACTATTTCATATTTAAGCCTTCACTGACCTATGGCCTTGCAGGATCGGCTTCTCATAATTATGCAAAAAGAGATTATGGTACGTCCCCAATAGCAATGGCGCAGGGCGGAACGACTCCGGATGGGTATGTGTATATGCAGAATACGCCGGGTTCATTTGCAAAGCTCAAAATACCTGGTCTGACCGGACTGAGTAACCGGGTGGTTCACCGGGCTGAACTGATAGCAGAACAGGCATATGATCCAAGCGATACTTTGTTTCCTCCACCGGCTTTTTTGTATCTCGATGCCTATTCACCTGTACTTGGAAGGTATCGCAATATCCCTTACGACGTTGTTTTCGATGGCACCAATGGCGTATTTAACCTCGGAAGTTTTGGGGCTGCGCCAATTAATGGGGTTGACGTGACAGGAAAAGCTATCAAGGAATGGCATTTTAATCTTACCCGGTACGTGCAGCATATTGTCACTGGCACAGAGACTAATTATGAACTTCGCCTGGTTGCTCCACTTTATGCAATTGATCAATACGTTGCGCCGGAACCTGGTGCACCACCTATCAGCTTTCCCCCGACTGTATTTATCAATCCGACGATTATAAAAGGACGAGTGCGGCTTGTAGGCAATACCAGTACGTTGGACCCTAATCCTCACCGGCTCAGATTGCGTATTGTCTATTCGAAGCTTTAGTGCATAAGCTTTTTTATCATTTATATCAATCGGGCTATATTTGCAGCCGATTAAAATTATTATACAGACTATTATACTAACCACAATCTAAAATTCATTATGCCATACCTCTTTACTTCTGAAAGTGTATCTGAAGGCCATCCGGATAAAGTAGCTGACCAGATATCCGATGCGCTGATCGACAACTTCCTTGCCTTTGATTCTCAGTCCAAAGTAGCTTGTGAAACGCTGGTAACTACCGGGCAGGTAGTGCTTGCCGGGGAAGTGAAATCAAAAGCCTATCTCGATGTGCAGGAAATAGCACGTGGCGTTATCCGCAAGATTGGTTATACCAAAAGCGAGTATATGTTTGAAGCAAACTCCTGCGGAGTATTTTCTGCCATTCATGAGCAATCATCTGATATTAATCAGGGGGTTGAACGTGTAAATAAAGAAGACCAGGGTGCCGGCGACCAGGGAATGATGTTTGG
>JANWHX010000197.1 GCA_025450235.1 Chitinophagaceae bacterium
AATATCCTAATATCCTAATCACCTAATATCCTAATACTTTTGATTGTAGTGATCCTGGCAGTAAACCCGGAGATCAAAAAGAAAAATAAAGAAGGGCCGGGATAAAAATCCAGCCCCAGCTCTTAAATCCAATATCTATGAAAAACAGAACAAAGTTAATCGCCGGTTTTCCGGGATATGTTATAACATTTTCCAAGAATGTTATATAATTCACACGTTTTTCAAACATGTTGAAAACTGGTTGATTAATATTTATGATAAGTGTTGAATAAGTAAACCCGAAATGAAATAAAAAGGGCCGGATGAATATCCGACCCCGCGTAAAATCCAATATCTTATCAATGCTAAACAACGATAGAGGATCGATAGGTGATGAAAGTTATATGACGGTATAAAATCTCATAGTATTACTCATTCTCACGTTAACAAACCGCGACAATTCACACTGGTTCATTAATGATTCGCTTGGGTTTTTGATTCGGCTTGTTATTTTGTATCCAGGCCACTATTTTTTTTGCCAGTTCCCCTGAAGAGGCGGCGTTTTGACCGGTGATGAGGTTCCCATCGGTGACCACGTGAGAGGTATAATTGGCCGCCTTAGTATATAGTGCACCACCAGCAAGAAGTTCTGTCTCTAATAAGAAAGGCACTATACGGGTCAATCCTGCCGACTCTTCTTCGGTACTACTAAAACCTGTGAGTTGTTTTCCTTTTATCAACAGCTCTCCTTTATCATTTTGTAATGCCAGCAACCCGGCTACACCATGACATATAGCAGCAATAAGTTTGCCTCCATTGTTAAATGCTTCCAGCAATTGTTTTACTATTTTGTTACCGGCAATATCCCACATCGGTCCGTGTCCGCCCGGGAGAAATGCCACATCAAAATCATCCGCTCTTATTTTTTCAAGAACAATAGAATGAGACAGGAAATTCATCGCCGCTTCATCCGTCAGAAAACGCTTTGTACTACTGGTGGCAACCATGATTGATTGGCTTTTAGGATCAAGGGGAACCTTTCCACCACCCGGGGAAGCAAGGGTGATCTCAGCGCCTGCATCCTTAAAAACATAATAAGGAGTTGCTAGTTCCTCCAGCCATAAACCCGTTTTCTTCCCAGTGTCGCCCATTGTATCATGGGACGTCGATATGAATAATATTTTTATGAGTTTCATTATTTGTAATTTAAATCCGCAGTGTAAAATCAAAAAAATCCGTATCGCTGGTATACTCCTAAAGAGCGTGGTTGCCCCGGATTGCTTTTAGTAATATAATTACAACGGCAATGACAAGCAGTACATGAATGATCGCACCGAAATGAAAGGCAAAGTAGCCGAACAGCCATGCAATGACGAGTATGGCGGCTACGACATACAATATATTTTTCATTTAGTTTTTATTAATAGTAATGAAAGCGCCAGCAATAAGAATATCCGGTCAGTAATACTGGGAAGTCGGGCTTATAACGCGATAATTATCTGGCGGAGTTCTTCCTTGGTCTTTCCCAGCTTGATCTGTAATCTGCCTAACATCTCTTCTTTTTCTCCCGTCTCAAACAGCATATCATTATCTGTCAACCATGCAAATTTTTGTTTGAGTTTTCCTTTCTGCTCGTTCCAGCTCCTTTTTAGGTCATTATTGCTCATTTTTCTGATTTTATTCGCGAGAAAATTACCGCTGCACGAAGTTGAGTCTATAATTCACGGAAAACATTACACTATTGAACAAAATAGTTACATGAATCACACATTAAAATAACAAACATCACTGCCCATCTACAGCCAGGGTAGGTCCCTGAAACCGTTGCTGCTCCTGATGCAGTGAAATGTGTGAATGATGCAATACATTCCATTTTTTATGTAACAAAAACAGTAAAAAGAAACTGATCTTTACATCACGATTTTCACACTACCACAATTGCTTTTCATTGCAGTTAGTATCGGATAAAGCCCATGTTTGTGCGGCTTTTTTTCAATCGGTCATTCACTTGCCTCCATCAATGCACGATAGTTCGGGCAATTGTACTTTTTATTACTCAACAAACAAATATTTTTTTAAACGTTAAAAATAAAAACAGACAATTATGAAATTCTACTTAAGCGCGGCAGCAGCCCTGATTTTCCTCACAGCTACAGTTAATGCACAACATGTAAATATTGGTATTAAGGCTGGATTAAACCTCTATACTATTAAGACTGACAACGGCACCGAGTTTGATACAAAGCCTGGGTTCAATGCGGGCCTGATCGGTCATATTCATTTGTCCAAACAGTTTGCTGTGCAGCCCGAATTAGTCTATTCGGCACAGGGAGCAAAATATAACTCTGGTGGTGCGGAGACCAAAGTCAACCTTGGTTATATTAATGTACCGGTAATGTTACAGTATATGTTCGACAACGGGTTCAGGTTGCAGGCTGGTCCCCAGGTTGGCTTCCTCGTCAATGCAAAAACCGAAACCGGTAATGTCAGTACAGACATTAAAGACAATATAAACTCAATTGACTTTGCGCTTGGAGCCGGAATTAGCTATGTGCACCCCGCTTCCGGCATTGGTGTCGATGCAAGATATAATCTTGGTTTAAGCAATATCAACGACGAGAGCACTGTAAAATCAACCAACAGGGGGTTCCAGCTAGGTGTATTCTACCTTTTTCAAAATAAATAATTTCTATTCTTAACAACGACGCTGTCTCAAAAGCTATTTATTGCCGGGAAGACGGAAAGGCGGAAAGAAAATGGTAATTGGATTTGAATAGTTACCGACTTATCGCCTTACCGGCATATATTCGGAATTGACTTTTGAGACGGCTGCGTTTTTTTTACACCTCAGAAGTGTAATAAAGTGAATTAGTCAACATTTCGTCTTACAGACAATGTCAGATAAGTTTCAGTTTAAGTTGCAAAATCCGAAATCCGAAAAAACCGACCCCGATGGAAGACTTTTCGGATTTCAAGCTTGGAATTTCGGATTTATAAAATGGAACACTAATCCCTCATCAGGAGAATTCACTGAACGGCTCCCCCGCCTTATATTCTCCCAATATGATCACGTCTTTATAACTACCATAGAGGGTGGCAGCATTTTCCATTTCTTTTTTGTTTTCACTTCTAATCTTCACGCCTTTTTTTACTCCTTTGTTGCAAACTTCGATGTAAAATCCATTTCTTAGTGTCACCTGACGTGCCCTGGGTCTTCCGTTACTTGCCATTATTATTGATATTTAAGATTTGTTTATTTAAAAGTTGTTTATCCCAGGGTTAACATTATAACTCCCGGAAATTCGTTTTTACCGCATCCTGTTATTCCATGTTTCAGACTACTTCTGGTTGAAAGGATTTGAGCAGGAATGCCCGTTCTAAAGCTCCGGATAGTTTTGCAGGTAATTGTTACAAGGTTGTTCAAATAAGTTGTACGATTCACACATCTTCCAACATATTGCGTCTTTTATCCCTGAGTTGTTTGAAATGTGAAGGGGTCAGACCGGTCACTTTCTTAAACTGTGAGGACAGGTGAGCAACGCTGCTGTAATGCATCTGGTAAGCTATCTGGGTAAGAGTAAGTTCATTGTAGACGAGCAATTCTTTTACCCGCTCAATTTTATGGGAGATATAGAATTTTTCAATGGTTGTACCCTGGGTCTCTGAAAAAAGGTTAGCGAGGTAGCCATAATCATGACCCAACTTTTGACTCAGGAATTCAGAGAATTTTACTTCCAGCGGTTCCTCTGAGTAATGGATCAAATCAATAATAACATTTTTTATCTTCTGGATCAGCACACTCCTTTTATCATCCATCAATTCAAGACCCGACTTTACCAATGCATCCCTGAACTGATCATGCTGCACGGCTGAGAGATTTTCCATGATCTCCACTTCTCCCAAATCCACCACAACATAGTGCAACCCAAGTTTTCTCAATTCCTCTTTCACCACCATCTTGCAGCGGATACAAACCATATTCTTTATGTATAATTTCACAGGAAAGACAGTTAAAGTGACTGAAGAATTCCCGGTAATGCTAAAAAGCACCCCAAATGTAATTATAAAATTTCATTATTTGTCATCTACGGGAAGTAATTGACTGAATTTCAATTCATCAATACCCGGATCCATCTCAAGGTCGGGCAATGCAGGGATAAAACCGATGGCCAAAACCGTCAATACCAAAAAAATGGAATTAGGCAGCTTTATCTTTTCAATGAGAGCCGATAAGCTGATAAAAACTGCAAATATAAAGATGATGGTCCTGAACTTTTCCATTTGCGATCCGGATTCGTTGAGTTAGCAGTCATTATGCCGGGTCTGTTACTACTCTGAGCTGCTGTATCTCTCCCAGAGCATTTTCATGATTACAAGGGTAAATAATCATCACTTCACTTCCGCCGTACATTCTTCCGCAATTCAGCTTGCAAAACTTTTTCTTGAAGAGAGATATAAAGGCGATTACAACACCAGGCAGCGCCGAGATGATGAATATCACTATAAACAGGGAAGATGTCATTTATTTAAGATATTAAGACTTGTTATGCCTGTAATCTAAACCTGATAATCGGAATGACAACGGGAATATGGGAATGATATAAATTTCTTCCAAAGTTATATAACATCTGAAGCATGTAAAGGTTCCCTTTTGCCTGAATAATGACCGGATCATCAGTATGTGCCGGTCCTTTCCATTCATTGTTCTGGTCGCCAATCAGAAATGTGTGAATTGTGTAAGTTCTTCCAAAATCATATAACAGTTCCCATCCTAAAACCACTGAACTTTACTGCGATCAGTTTATCTTAAGAAGTTTTTTGAAAATATACATCAAATACATGGTCAGTACCCGCTGTAAAATGCTGGTAAAAGAAGAATTGAAAAAACTTGGGCTCCATTTTATCGTTGTTGACTTAGGGGAAGTCGAGATCATGGAAAATATCTCTCCGCAACAGCGCGAGCAGCTCAAAAATGCAATGCTCAATGCCGGGCTTGAACTAATTGACGACAAGAGGGCCATTTTGATTGAAAAAATAAAAAGCATTATAGTTGAAATGGTTCATCATTCAGACGAAATAGTCAGAATAAATTTCTCTGATTTCCTGAGCCAAAAGCTGAATCACGATTATACCTACATGGCCAACCTGTTTTCAGAGGTCCAGGGAACTACAATCGGTCAGTTCATCATTTATCACAAGATTGAACGGATAAAGGAATTGATTATGTATGACGAACTGAACATTACAGAAATCTCGTGGAAGATGAATTACAGCAGCGTGGCGCACCTATCCAATCAATTTAAAAAGTTTACCGGCCTTTCGCCTTCTCATTTCAAAAAACTCAGGGACAAAAAGAGAAACCCGATCGATGAGATCGGGACCCCTCACGATAGCTATCACGAAGTTGTCGTGACAAATGGAATAAATACAAATGGAATCAATACTGACATTGACATAAATCAGGTATATCCGGATAAAATATGGCCAAAAGAATAAAATCGGAAGAGGGTGAGTTAATTCTTGTACGCAAAGAACTTGCTGTTCAGAAAGTAGAGAATGACAAACTGGAGACAGCATTAGGCATTGCCCGCAAAGAGCTCGCTTTTCAAAAAGAAGAGAAAGGAAAACGGGCCGCAGAGCTAGGCATTGCCAACAAAGAACTTGTTTTCCAGGACAAAGAGAAAGAAAAACGGGCAGCAGAGTTAGGCATTGCAAATAAAGAACTCGTTTTCCAGGGCAAAGAAAAAGGGAAACGGGCAGCAGAATTAATTATTGCCAACAAAGAACTTGTTTTTCAAAATACCGAAAAAGCAAAACGGGCAGCTGAGTTAGGCATTGCTAATGAAGAACTCGTTTTCCAGGGCGAAGAGAAAGGGAAACGGGCAGCAGAGTTAGGCATTGCCAATAAAGAGCTCGCTTTTCAAAACAAGGAAAAAGCAAAACGGGCAGCTGAACTAAGGATTGCTCACTATGCGCGAAGGCTCATTGAAGCTAGCCGCGATCCATTGTTTACCATTAGCCCGGAAGGAAAGATCACCGATATGAATGAGGCGACGGTAAAAGTAACAGAACGGTCAGCGGAGAAATTAATCGGCACGGATTTTTTTAATTACTTCACGGACCCCGATAAGGCACGGGATGGTTATCAACAGGTTTTTGCAAAGGGCTTTGTGGCAGATTATCCATTAACCATTAAGGATGGTAAGTTAACAGACGTATTATTTAACGGTTCGGTGTATAAAGACGAAAAGGGAAATATAATTGGAGCCGTGGTAGTGGCAAGGGATATAACTGAACAAAAACGATTTGAAAAAGAGTTGACAGAAGCAATAATATTTGCCGAGCTGGCAACCGGAATTGCGGAAGAAGCAAAAAATAAAGCCGAAAGCGCCACAAAAATTGCTGAAGATGCTGTGAAAGCAAAACAACAATTTTTATCAAACATGAGTCATGAGATCCGTACACCCATGAATGCAATTATCGGGTTCACAAAAGTGCTGTTGAAAACCGATTTGTCGGCGAAGCAAAAAGAGTATTTAACTGCTATAAAATTGAGCGGCGACGCATTGATCGTACTCATCAATGACATACTTGACCTTGCAAAAGTAGATGCAGGAAAAATGACATTTGAGCAAACGCCTTTTAAAATGGCATTGTCAATAGCTGCCATGCTTCATATGTTTGAACCAAAGATCCAGGAAAAGAATTTAGAGCTGGTGAAAGAATATGACGAAAGAATACCTGAAGTGTTACTAGGCGACCCGGTTCGATTGCACCAGATCATTTTAAATCTTGTGAGTAATGCAGTAAAATTCACAACAAAAGGAAAAATTATAGTGAAGGTTACCCTGCTGAGTGAAGATGAGGAGAACGTTGCCATTGAGTTTTCTGTTACCGACACAGGGATTGGGATAGCGGAAAATAAAATAGGAAAGATTTTTGAAAACTTTCAGCAGGCATCCAGCCGTACCTCAAGGTTATACGGCGGAACGGGACTAGGATTGTCTATTGTTAAACAATTAGTAGAACCCCAGGGGGGAAGTATTCGTGTAGAAAGTAAAATTGATGAGGGTTCTGTTTTCAGTTTTAATTTGAATTTTCAAAAAACAAGCGCGAAGGTTGAAGCTGAAGCGGGAATGCTGGAGCTGGATTCAGAAATAAAAAACATAAGGGTGCTGGTGGTGGAAGACATTGCCCTCAACCAGTTGCTGATGAAAACCCTCCTGGATGATTTCGGTTTTGAACGGGATATTGCCGCCAATGGGAAAATAGCCATCGAAAAATTAAAAACCAGGTCTTATGATATTATCCTGATGGACCTCCAAATGCCTGAAATGAACGGGTTTGAAGCTACGGAGCATATTCGTAAGACGATGAATTCTAAAATCCCCATCATTGCTTTAACTGCCGATGTAACCACCGTGGATTTAGCCAAGTGCAAAGCAGTTGGCATGAATGATTACATCGCGAAGCCCGTGGACGAACGATTATTATACAATAAAATAATCGGGCTGGCAAGAAAACCCGTGATTACAAGATATGATGAAAACAACGAGATTGAAAAGAGTCCAAATGACAAGATAAAATGTACTGACCTTGCTTATTTGATTCGCCGCACCAAGTCTGATCCCAAATTGATGATGGAAATGATTTCTCTTTACCTGGAACAAACCCCGCCATTGATCAGGCTGATGAAGCAAAGTTCGCGGGATGAAGACTGGACTTCCCTGTATGCAGCAGTCCATAAAATCATTCCTTCTTTTTCGATAGTAGGTATCAGTGCTGATTTTGAAAACATGGCCAAAAAAGTTCAGGAGTATGCCAGTGCCCGGCAGCAGGCAAATGAAATACCGGATATGGTTTTACAACTTGAAAATGTCTGCATGCAGGCATGCAATGAACTGAAAGAAGAGTTTAATACACTAAAAAACACAAGTGCATGAAAAATGGAAAGAAAATAAAAGTTTTCCTCGTAGATGATGACGCCCTGTTTCTGAAATCACTGGAAATTGAATTTCTTCATCATACCGATTTCGCGGTTGAAACGTTTGCCACTGGGGAGCTTTGCCTGAAAAATTTATCCAATCCCCCTGACGTAATTATCTTAGATTATCATCTAAGCGGGATAGACAAAAATGCAATGAACGGAATTGAAACGCTGGATAAAATAAAATCTTACCACCCCAATATCCCGGTGGTAATGTTGTCTTCCCAGGACAAAATTGATGTGGCGATAAGCTGCATGCATCACCGGGCTTTTGATTATGTGGTAAAAAGCGAAACCGCCTTCATGCGCCTGCAAAAAAATATCACTGCTTTTTTCCAATATGAAAAAATAGAAAAAGAATTGAATTGGTATATGGCGAGGATGTAGCGGGGAATGTTGTTAATATAATCCCCAATTGGATAAATTCCTGAATAAAAAAACATCGCATCTGAAAACACGTGAATAGTGTAACTTATTCTAAAAGATTTATAACGGTTTTTGCCCAAAATGATTCACCTTCAGTTGACGGAATTCATTCCATCCCTTCCTGTTTTTAACATTTAGCGGATTTTATTCAGGAAAACAGGTCAGAAATTAAGCATAACAGTAACTAAACAAGAAGGAGATCCATTCCTCATGAATCATAACAATAAGCTGCTCCCACCTGTTTCACCAACGGAAATTCTATTCATCACATCTTATCCTCCACGGGAATGTGGCATTGCTACGTACTCACATGACCTGGTAAAAGCGTTAAACAACAAATTCAATCAGTCATTCACCATAAGCATTTGTGCGCTGGAATCCGAAAATGAAAAACATGCTTACGCGGCTGCCAGCCTGCCGGCCGGGCCGGAAATTAAATACATCTTTAATGCCGAAGATCCTGATGAATTTATTGCATTGGCAAAGACCATTAATGATGATCCTGCTATTGCAATTGTAATGATCCAGCACGAGTTTGGGTTCTTTAGAAAAACCGAAGATGATTTCAGCAAATTCCTGGCGGCACTTACGAAGCCGGTTGTAATTGCATTTCATACGGTGTTGCCCCGCGCCGACGAATCGTTAAAAGCACACGTGCAACAGATATCGGCGATTGCAGAATCCTTAATCGTTATGACACATTCTTCCGAGGAAGTATTGATAAATGATTACGGAGTGCCGCAGAAAAAAATTACAGTCATCCCGCATGGCACGCACCTGGTGCCGCATTCGGACAAAGAAATCCTGAAGGCCAAACATAAATTATCAGGGAAAAAAGTGCTTTCCACGTTTGGCTTGTTAAGCTCCGGAAAAAGTATTGAAACCACTCTCGAAGCCTTGCCAGCTATAATTAAAAAAAACCCGGATGTTCTCTTCCTTATTATCGGTAAGACCCATCCTTCTGTCATAAAACAGGAAGGAGAAAAGTACCGTAATATGCTCGATGCAAAAGTTGAAGCATTGGAACTCCGGCAACACGTACAATTTATTAATTATTTTTTACCGCTTCCTGACCTGCTGGAATATTTACAGCTCACAGACATCTACTTATTCACTTCCCGGAATCCTAACCAGGCGGTTAGCGGAACATTTTCCTATGCCATCAGTTGCGGTTGTCCCGTTGTTTCCACGCCGATCCCACATGCCCGTGAAGTATTGCGAAATGATGCCGGAATTATTATTGATTTTGATAACTCGCAACAGTTGGCTGACGCTGTCATCAGTTTATTAAAAGATGAACAGCTGAGAAAAAATATCAGTTCAAATGGTCTGCACAGGATGGCATCCACAGCCTGGGAAAACGCCGCTATTGCTCATGCTTTATTATTTGAGACAATCAGCAATGTTCCAATTTTGTTACGCTATAACAGGCCTAAGATTAACCTTAGCCATGTAAAAAAACTAACAACTGATTTTGGAATGATCCAGTTTTCAAAGATCAACCAGCCCGATATAAATTCAGGTTACACATTGGACGATAATGCACGGGCATTGATCGCTATGTGCAGGCATTTTGAATTGACAGGAGATGAAGCAGATATAAAATATATTTCCCGGTACTTTAATTTCATCAAATTTTGCCAGCAGCCAGAAGGCAATTTCCTGAATTATGTAAACGAAAAGCAGGAATTCACCGAACAAAATGATTCAACCAACCTTGAAGACGCAAATGGAAGGGCCATTTGGGCGCTGGGTTATTTGATTTCTATGATTGACATATTGCCGGAAGAAATCCGGCTGATCGGAACAGAAGCTGAGTTGATACTCCAAAAGGCTCTGTTAAAAATAAACAGAATCCATTCTAGCCGGGCCATGGCATTTATCATAAAAGGCGTGTATTATCATACCACTAAATTCCAGTCAGCAAACGATACATCATTAATTGAAGAACTGGCGAACAGGTTAGCTCAAATGTACAAGCACGAAACAGGCAAAGAGTGGCAGTGGTTTGAAAGTTACCTTACCTATGCCAACAGCATCTTACCCGAAGCGATGTTGTGTGCCTGGCTGGCTACAGGTGAATTGGTATATAAGGACATTGCTAAATCGTCCTTCGATTTTCTTTTGTCGAAAACATTTAGGGAAAACAGTATAAAAGTAATTTCCAATAAAAGCTGGTCACATAAAGGAGAGGAATTGGTTATTCAAACACCGGGCGGTGAACAACCTATCGATGTAGCGTATACCATCCTGGCCTTAAGCAGATTCTATGACGTGTTTAAAGACGACCATTACAGGCATAAAATGGAAACCTCTTTTAGTTGGTTCCTTGGAAACAATCATCTTGACCAGATCATTTACAATCCATGCACCGGGGGATGTTATGACGGCCTGGAAGAAAACAATGTAAACCTCAACCAGGGAGCGGAATCAACGGTCAGCTACCTTATGGCCAGGTTAACGGTTGAAAAATATTTACCCGATAAACAAAAAGCATCCTCCCCCGTCACTTTCGAAACTCAAAAAGACTATTTGTTAAAATTAAACAGGCAAAATCAACCGACCTGATGTGTGAATCATATAACTTTTTTATTGAATTATATAATAGTGTAATACAAAATGCCCCTCACCTTTGCCAGGCGAAAAAGAAACGAAATCGCTGTTGAAGCATCAGCTTTTATGAAGCCCGCGCATCAAATTAGATTGTTCCTTACCCTGAGCTAATACTATTTGTAAAAACCCGTCCAATTATTCCGATCCTACAAGGTAATCAAGGAAATATTATTCCTGTGAGAGACCAGCCGTCTTGAATTTTGTTCGGGACGGTTTTTTTAATGATTGCCTCGCCCCTCCCGGCTACCGTCTATCGACTCACGACTCACGACTCACGACTAGTGACTCCCTTCTCCCTCCTCCCGACTACCGACTACCGACTACCGACTACCGACTATCGACTGTCAACTCACTTCCCCATCCACTTCTTAAAATCTGTCACCTTCTCACGACTTACAATCGATTCTTTGTCCACGGCAGGCTTCAGCATTAGCATTAGCCGGTTGCCAAAATAATCATGTATCTGGTCAACACTATCGACAGAGATATAAAATGAACGACTGATGCGGAAATATTTGGTTGGATCAAGCATATCTTCCAATTCATCCATCGTGTAATCCACCACGAATTTCTTATTATCAAAGGTTTTGAAGAAGTTCAGCCTTCCGTCGCTGAAGAAATAAGCGATCTCATCTATTTCAATGGAAACGAGTTTCTGCGCATGTTTCACCAAAAAGCGTTTCCGGTATTCTTTTGGCTGAAGTTTTTGCTGCAATTCCTTAACGAGATTGTCAATGCTGACATCTGGTTTTGTCTCATCGCTTTTATAAAGTTCTTTCATATTCTTCAGCTTTGTCAATGCCGCTTCGAGATCTTCTTTCTGAATCGGCTTTAGCAAATAATCAACACTATTTACTTTGAAGGCTTTCAACGCATATTCATCATACGAGGTAGTGAATATAACAGGACTCTTGATCTTTGCCTGGTTAAAGATTTCGAAGCTTTGTCCATCGGATAATTCAATATCCATCAGTATAAGATCCGGGTCCGGATTTTCTTCCAGCCAGTTTACCGTAGACAAAATACTGTCGGTAACAGCTACCACTTCTGCGTCAGGTTCGACACCCGCCAATGTTTTCTGCAATTTTTTTACGGCCAGTTCTTCGTCTTCAACAATTAAGATTTTCATGATCATTTTATTTAGCGGTTAAATTATTACTTGTTACAGTCGGTCCGGCCGTCATCCATCTCTTGTCAATATTGCTGTTCCAGATCAAAGGCAATACTACAGTAAAATTCTTTTCGTCTTCCATGACATGAAAACCGTTTTGGCCCAGTAATTTATATTTGGTCCTGATATTATCCAGCCCGATCCTGTTAGATGGGCCTTTTTTTGTTCTGCGTTGCAGGTTATTATTCACCACCAACTTATTGCCTGCCACCAGGAAAATATCAATGATCAACGGTTTGTTTTTTGAAAGAACATTATGTTTCACCGCGTTCTCCACCATCATCTGGAGGCTAAGCGAAGGAAGCAAATAGTTGTCATACCTGCTATTGGATTCAACTTGTATTTGTACCGCCTCGCCATGTCTTGTTTTCAATAACCGCGCGTAAGACTCAATAAACTTCAATTCATTCTGCAATGTGGATAGTCCCGTTTCATTGTTCCGCAACAGGTAGCGATAAACCTTACTTAACTCATCTAAAAATACTTCCGCCTTTTTTGCATCTTCATTGATCAGCGATGACAACGTATTAAAGCAGTTAAAAAGAAAATGAGGGTTAACCTGGCTTTTCAATACATCAAACTCCTGCTGGAGTGACATTTGCGACAGCAATTCTTTTTCCCCCATACTTTCCTTGGTCTTCTCCATTATATATAATGCTTCCCAAAGTGTCGAAAAAACAAGATTTACGGCAAATCCCACCAGGAGTCCCTTCCACAGATCGTTGGTAGCAAGTTTATAGCCAAGAATATGTATTTGATCATACAGGAAAAAAACGCATAAAATCGCCGGGGTCATGACGAAGATGTTTACAAAACATTTCAACACGATCCGTTTGGTACTTTGACTGATCTCCGGGTATTTTCTCTGGGCAAAGTGACTGTATAATACATGGAAGTACCATGTAATGATCCCGGCCATCCAGATGATCGGAAATGAAATCAGCCATATTTTATAATTGCGAAAAAGATCTTCATTAAATAAAATATAGTTTAATCCCAGGTCAATCAATGGCATTGAGGCCAGGAAAGAATACCATTCTACCTTGGTTGATCTCTCAAATTTCATTCTGCACCACCTCCTCTGGTTTATTGATCAGTGGCAAAATAATAGTCCGTTCGTTGGGCCCCTCATGAATCTCTACCGGCTGTTTGCCCATCAGTTCATATTTTTTCAACAGGTTATCCAAACCAGTTTCCTGGTCACCCGTTTCTGTAATGATTTTTCGCTGCACGTTATTTTTTATCAGCATCTTATTTTCCTTTCCCGATTCAATGCTTATACGTAAAGGCGATCCCTTAGTTGTTTTATTTTGATAAAGTGCATTCTCGACTATTACCTGCAAACTCAAGGGAGGCAACATTTTTTCTTTGTCGGCTTCGCTCACATTTACGTTCAATTCTACCGCGTCACAGTATCTTGCTTTCAGCAGTGAAAAATACGAAGAGATAAATTGAAGCTCGGTTGACAGGTTTACCAATGGGTCCTCATCATTGCGGAGCATATAACGATACACCTTACTCATTTCATCGAGAAATTTCTCTGCCCTTTCTGTGTCTTCCTGTATTAAGCCCGAAAGGGAATTAAGACTATTAAAAAGGAAATGTGGATTCACCTGGCTTTTAAGACCGATAATCTGGCTTTGCTTATAAGCCATCTTCAATTGTTCTGTTTCCTGCAGGTTCACTTTCCAGTTTTCAAACCGGTAAATTCCTTCATTCAGGAATGTAAGAAATATATTAAGTATACCAGTCGTGATATAGGCCCAGGTGAAATTATTTTCCTCCTTGCTATCGCCGAGCAAATCGATCCGGTGATAAAATTGATATATCCCGAATATGATCAGCGCCGAGATGGTCAGGAACAGTGAGAGTAAAATGAGCGTACGTTTTAAGAAATTGTCGTTTCCGGGTAACCGCTGCCGGCAAGTAACGGCAATATTGCCATACAAGACATAACTCCCGAGCATAATTAATAAAGTGACTGGAGTGGCTAATAAAAGGATTCGTCCGTCCAGGAAGTACTGGCGTCCGAAAATGATGATATTCAGGAGGATAGAAAAGGGGATCATTGTCCAGAGCATGATGGCCAGATCCTTACT